>DUQY01000112.1 GCA_012837565.1 Bacteroidales bacterium
AAGATATATTCTTTCGTAAGACAAATAAAGGAGGAAGGGATATATATATCACTACTGCTCATCAATCTCCAAACATTATGCGAGAGATAGGACGTTTGAGAGAGATTAGCTTTGGAGCAGAGGGTGGAGGAAGCGGAAAGGACTGTGATATTGATGAGTTTGATATTGCACCAGAGCCACATTGCTACAAACAATTATTTGTTTGGGACCCTGTGGATGAAGAGATTATTGGAGGTTATAGATATATATTAGGCAACGATATCTTTATTGAATCAAGTGGAGAATTACTTAGTGCCACTGCAGGGCTATTTTATTTTACTGATTGCTTTAAAGAAAACTACTTAGCAAATACCCTCGAACTTGGACGTTCATTTGTTCGTCCAGACTACCAACCAACTCATAGCCTAAGAAAGGGTATGTTTTCCTTAGATAATCTTTGGGATGGTTTAGGAGCAATGGCCAAGACTCACCCTGAAATAAAATACTTCTTTGGCAAAATAACAATGTATCCAACTCTCGATATTAAGGCAAGGGACTATATCTTATATTTCTATAAGAAACACTTCCCAGACAATGAAGGGTTGGTTTATCCAAAGCAAGCTGTTGAGATTCAAACAGACTATAACGAACTTGTTAAAATCTTCAATGGGAGAAGCTTTAAGGAAGATTATCTTACTTTAGTTAAGGCTATTAGGGAAAGAGGTGAACACTTGCCACCACTAGTAAATGCATATATGAACCTTTCTTCGACAATGAAATCTTTTGGCACAGCACTTAACACACATTTTAGCAATGTTCAAGAAACAGGTATACTTGTAACAATCGACGATATCTATCCGGATAAGAGGAAGAGATATATGCAATATTAAATTTAAAGAAAACAACTTGTTATGCAAATTAAAACAGCTGAGTTTACTGTAAGCAACTCCGATTACAAATTATGCCCTCCACCCTTAAAGGCTGAAATAGCTTTTATTGGCAGGAGTAATGTTGGTAAGAGTTCACTTATAAATATGCTCACAAACAAAAAGAACCTTGCTAAAACAAGTT
The DNA here is from genome assembly GCA_012837565.1 of Bacteroidales bacterium. Classification (GTDB taxonomy): domain Bacteria; phylum Bacteroidota; class Bacteroidia; order Bacteroidales; family P3; genus UBA10566. The sequence continues at coordinate 1,051 of DUQY01000112.1, forward strand.
CTACTCCCGGAAAGACACAGCTAATTAATCATTTTGAAATTAATGGCAATTGGTATTTGGTTGACCTTCCTGGTTATGGATATGCCGTAACATCAAAGAAGAATAGAGCTACATGGGGTAAGATGATTTCAAATTATATACTACAAAGAGAAAGTCTTATATCAATCTTTGTACTTATTGATTCAAGAATTTCACCACAGAAAATAGACTTAGAATTTCTTAGTTTCTTAGGCGAAAATGGAATACCTTTTTCAATTATATTTACAAAGATAGATAAGCAAACACAAGAATAACTAAAAAAAATATAGAAGAATTTATTAAAGCCTTACAAAAGGATTGGGTTGAACTTCCAAAATACTTTACATCCTCAGCAATTAACAAAATAGGACAAGAAGAAATTCTTACAGAGATAGAAGACCTAATAACATATTTTAAACCAGAAGGAGAATAAAGGACAATGAAAAGACTAATGATTCTTACCGGTGGAGGCGATTGCCCAGGATTAAATGCTGTTATAAGAGCCATTGTTAAGAGAGCTTCACAAGAAAAGGACTGGGAAGTTATTGGATGTATTGATTCATTTAATGGAGTTTTGAAAGAACCAACAGAAATTGTAGTCTTAGACCAAACAAGTGTTTCTGGAATAATAGTTAAGGGAGGAACAATATTAGGAACAACCAATAAGGGAGGTCCTTTTGCTTGGCCAATTAAGAATAATGACAATACATGGAGCTATGTTGATAGGTCTGATGAAATGATTAGAAAACTGAAAATCCTTGGTATTGATGCCGTTATTAATATTGGAGGAGATGGTTCTCAAAGAATTTCACAAGCTTTATTTGAAAAAGGATTAAATATTATTGGAGTTCCTAAGACAATAGATAACGATCTTTCAGCAACAGACTTTACTTTTGGGTTTCAAACAGCAGTTCAAACAGTAACAGAAGCTATTGACAAGCTTGTTACAACAGCCTCAAGTCATAACCGTGTTTTTATTATGGAGGTTATGGGTAGAGATGCTGGTTGGATAGCTCTCCATAGTGCAATTGCAGGGGGTGCTGATGTTTGCATTATACCTGAGATGCCTTATAGGATTGAAAAGATAAAAGAAAAGATAGATTCGAGATATAATAAAGGAAAAGGCTTTTGTATAATTATTGTTGCCGAGGGAGCTCATTCAGCCACCCAAGGCAAGATATACAAAACATCATCAGATATTGGACATTCTAATGAAAAACTTGGCGGAATAGGAAATATACTTATGCAGGAGCTTAAAGATGCAGGAGTTGAACACGACATAAGGTTAACCGTCTTAGGGCATGTTCAAAGAGGAGGAACGCCAACGGCCTACGATAGAATTTTGGCTTCAGAGTTTGGAGTTAAGGCTTTTGAACTTGTTTTGGAAGGAAAGTTTGGGAAAATGGTTGCTTATAGTCATCCAGAAATTATTAGTGTTAGCATAGATAAAGCAATTAGTAAACCTCACCTTGTTTTCCCTGGTTCAAGAATGGTTAAGACAGCAAAGGGATTAGATATTGAATTTGGTAATTAATATATAGATTAGATAATTTTTTAGATTAAAAGAGTGAAGATGAAGAAAATTAAAAGTGCATTAGTTTCAGTATTTTATAAAGATGGACTTGAAGAGATTGTAAGGAAGCTGGACGAGTTGGGGATAACAATCTATTCAACCGGAGGAACATATAGTTTTATTGAGGGTTTAGGAATTAAGCCTATATCTGTAGAATCACTAACTGGTTACCCTTCAATTCTTGGAGGAAGAGTAAAGACCCTTCACCCACAAGTTATGGGAGGAATCCTTAACCGTAGAGATAATGAAGGAGACAAGAAAGAGATAGAAGAATATGGTATTCCTGAGATAGATTTAGTTATTGTTGACCTCTATCCATTTGAAAAGACAGTTTCATCAGACGCTAAGGAAGAAGATATTATTGAGAAAATAGATATTGGTGGCATATCTCTAATTAGAGCTTGTGCAAAGAACTTCAAGGATGTAGTAATTGTTCCATCGGTTGATAACTATACTGAATTCCTTGCTATACTTAATGAAAAGCAAGGCATCACTGACCTATCAATAAGAAGAAGATTTGCAACATACGCTTTTGAAGTTTCTTCTCACTACGACACAGCAATATTCAATTATTTCAACAAGGAAACTCAATTACCTGTTTTCAAAAAGAGCTATTCAATAGCAAAGACTCTTCGTTATGGAGAAAACCCTCATCAAAAGGGTGTCTTCTTTGGCGACTTGGATGCTTGCTTTGAACAATTTAATGGTAAAGAAATTTCATATAATAATATAGGAGATATAGACGCAGCTTGCAGTTTGATTGATGATTTTGAAGAAACAACCTTTGCTATCATCAAACATAATAATGCATGTGGCTTAGCAAGCAGGGAAAATCTAAAAGATGCATATATAGACGCACTTTCTGCTGACCCTCTTTCGGCTTTCGGTGGTGTATTAGTATGTAATAGAGCGATAGATAAGGAAGCAGCAGAAGAAATGAATAGTCTATTTATGGAAATCTGCATTGCACCAGATTATAGCAAAGAAGCATTAGATATACTAAAATCCAAAAAGAACAGAATACTACTAAAACGCAAGCAAACAAATAACGAAACTATTCAATTCCGCACAGCACTAAATGGAATAATGGTTCAAGATAAAGACTCTGTGGTTGAAAAGGCTGACGCAATGGAAAGCGTTACCTCTACCCCACTTACTAAAGAACAAAAACAAGACCTTAGTTTTGCAAACAAAATAGTAAAACATACAAAGTCAAATGCAATTGTGCTAGTAAAGAACAATCAATTAATAGCTTCAGGAACAGGACAGACCTCAAGAGTAGATGCCCTAAACCAAGCAATTGAAAAAGCAAAGCACTTTGGCTTTGACCTTAACGGTTCAGTTATGGCATCCGATGCCTTCTTCCCTTTCCCCGACTGCGTTGAGATAGCTCATAAGGCAGGAATCAAGGCGGTTATTCACCCTGGAGGAAGCATTAACGACAACAAATCAATTGACTACTGTCAAGAGAACAATATGGCAATGACACTAACAGGTTATCGTCATTTTAAACATTAATTAACGCAAAAAGCAAATATAAAATAAGATGTAACTCTTTAATACAAATTGCGTAAAAAACTGCAAACATTATTAAGAGAAGCAATAAAAAGGAATAGATAAAAAATTATGGGTTTATTTTCATTTTTAACAAGAGAAGTTGCAATAGACTTAGGCACTGCCAACTCCGTAATTATCTTTAATGATAAGGTTGTGGTTGATGAGCCTTCAATTGTGGCAAAAGATAGGAGAACTAATAAAATCATTGCTGTTGGTAAAAAAGCTATGCAGATGCATGGTAGAACCCACCAAAACATAGAAACAATAAGACCTCTAAGAGATGGCGTTATTGCTGACTTTGAAACAGCAAACCAATTGATTAGAGAATTAATCAAGATGATTAATGTTAGAAAATCAATCTTTCCACCAGCCCTTAAAATGGTTATCTGTATCCCCTCTGGGATTACCAACGTTGAGGAAAGAGCAGTAAGAGATGCAGCAGAACAAGCAGGAGCAAAAGAAGTTAAATTAATACACGAACCAATGGCAGCCGCAATTGGAATTGGTATTGATGTCTTAGAACCAGTAGGTAATATGATTGTTGATATCGGTGGAGGAACATCCGAAATTGCAGTAATAGCACTTGGAGGGATAGTATGTAATAAATCAATCCGCATAGCAGGAGACGAGTTCAATCAAGATATAATAGAATATATGCGTAAGCAACATAATATTAATATTGGAGAAAGAATGGCAGAGCAAATAAAGATAGGCGTTGGAGCAGCAATTCCAGACCTTGACACCCCACCCGATGACTATGCCGTACAAGGAAGAGATGTACTAACAGGAATTCCAAAAGAAATACTAGTAAACTACAAAGAAATAGCACACGCCTTAGACAAATCCATTGCCAAGATTGAAAGTGCAGTCTTAGAAGCCCTAGCCCTAACCCCACCCGAACTAGCATCCGACATCTTCCACACAGGAATATACTTAGCAGGAGGCGGTTCACTACTTAGAGGATTAGACAAACGAATTTCAGCAAAAACCAAACTAACAGTTCACGTAGCAGACGACCCACTTCGAGCAGTAGCAAGAGGAACAGGCATAGCCCTAAGAAACTACGATAAGTTTACATTCTTAATAAAATAAGAAAAACCAAAACCCAATAATAACAAAGGGAATTGATACAAACATCAATTCCCTTTTTCTATTTACCAAAAGATACTAAGGCTGATAACCCTTTGCCTCCAATAAACAAAAAAACTCCCTGTCTCCAGACACAAGACTCATTATCTCCAGCTCTAATCTCCTTATTAATCGAAATAAAGGCTCACAAATAACTTAAGACCGTTGTAAAATCCAACGCACTCTTTAAATAAGTTTTTTTTATTAATCCAGTAAATCCTGATTCTGACTAAAAAAACGTACTCAGAATTTTTCCTCAATAAAAAAAGAT
>DUQY01000009.1 GCA_012837565.1 Bacteroidales bacterium
AGCCCAAGAAAAGCCCAAGAAAAGCCCAAGAAAAGCCCAAGAAAAGCCCAAGAAAAGCCCAAGAAGAAATACTGTTATTGATAAAATCAAATCCACAAATAACAAGAAAAGAACTAGCTGAAAGTTTAGGTCGTACTGAAGGTAGTATAAGATATTACTTAAGACAATTAATTCAACAAGGTATGATTAAACATGTGGGTGCAACAAAGTCTGGGGAATGGATAATACTATAATATAAGTAGTTTTATTAGAAAGCAATCTGAATTCATTTTTTACAATATCAATCTTAGTTTGAATCCGCCTTGGGTCATGGAGTTACGGTAGGCGTTGGAGACGTATGGGGTGTTGATTGTCATCTCGAAGAAGGCGGTTAGCATTATCTTTTCGGAAATGGAGTACTCGCCTTGTAGGTTGAGGTTAAGAACGTCGGAGCCTGAGGACATTAAGTTTACCTTTTGGTCAATTTTTCTAAGTATGGTGGTGTTTTGATTCCAAGTTACGGTTGCTTTTATATCGATATCGCTTTTTAGTTCTCTTGTTGATTCTCCTGAACGGATGTTTATGGATACGTCCTTAAACCTATAGCCTGTTCCAATCACGTATGATAGCCTACTAACTTCTGTTAGTTGGTTGTTGGAGAAGCTAAGTGATAGGTTTCTGTCTTTTCTTATTTCAAAATTAGCTTGCATGCTATTTTTGAGGTTTACATCAATTTTGATTAGTGGGCTTAGGGATTCGCTAATTGTTATATTGTCAATTACATCTTTTGGTAGGTAGTTGTTATTGAGGTCGTTTCTCATCCATTCTGTTCCATAATCGTACATTGGGTCATTTGCTGGGACTCTGATGTCGGATGTAAATGAACCAACATTATAGGTTGAGGTGTATGCATTTGAAATGGTTATGGAGTTTACCCATTTCTTGAATATTTCTAGTTTCGATAGTCCATTATAGTCTATTGTCCAGTTTGGTAATGGCATTTTGGAGAAAGGGTTTAATGACCTTGAATTTGGATTTGTTCCGGTATAGGCAGCAAGAAAGGCAGGTATTAATACTTGTTGGGAGGTTGCTCCATAGCCATCAGGATAGTATTTGCCATTGCTTGTGTCTAGTATCATGTTTCCTGTTGCATTTGGGTTTCCTTCAGATAATCTGTTAGATATAATGTCTCTATAGTCCAAGAAGTTTTGGAATACAGGGCTGGTATTGTCTTTAGCTATTGAGGTGAAGAAGGTTGAAAGTGTTATGATTGAGGTGCTGAAGTTTCCTGTTCGGGTAGGTGATAATGGTCCTATGATTCCATTGCTTGCTCCGTCATATTTATAATATGCTACGTAGTTTTCGGTTTCGTTTCTGGTGAATTTAAGGTTTATTTTTAATTCCTTTATTGGTTCTAATAAGATTTGTCCATTTATTGTTAGGTTGCTTTTTGTTTGGAAGGCATTGTTTTGGAGGGAGTCTCTTGATATCCATCCTCTCGATATTGCTTTATCCATTATGTTTGCTTGTGAGCCAAAGACAAAACCAAAACCAGGTGCCCAGCCCTCATTAGGCGACATTCCAACAAATTTTGAAACAGGCATAAATCCTGGTATATAAGTACCATTGCTTTCTGTGTAGTTTAAGCTTGCTTGCTTAACACTGGTAAGTAGTCTTATGGAGTATTTGCCAACAGATTTGAATACTTTTGATGCCATTGATTCAACCGTATCTCGTTTTTGTTTGGGATCTTTTAGGTCAGTTGGTTTCTTGTCTTCTTCTTTTTTCTCTCTTGATGGAGGCCTTGTTGTTGGTTTTTTTACATTGGTTCTGGTGTCTGATAGGGCTCTTTTTATAAATGGAATTTTATTATAGATTGTTGAGAAGCTAAGGTTGGTATTAACTGAAAATCGTGCTGAGTTTTCAATTGTATTACCTAGTCTTTCGAGGGCTTGGCTTGAGCCTGAAAATGTATATTCTCCATTATAGGTTGTTGAAACTCTTACCCATTCCAAATATGGTATTCTATTTATTGGAACGTTGAAGGTTAGGTCTGTTTTTTGCCTATATTGTTGAGCTCTTCCAAGATCGAAGACAGAAGCCCAGACTGAGTCTTTCTTTTCTCTTGAATCAATTTTCCCTCTTGGCTCATCAATCCTAGCATTCATTGTGGCGTTGTAGTTGAGCTTAAGGTTTTGTGTTATGTCGTATCCAAATGTATATGCCCTATTCCAATGGAATTGTTTGAAATAGAAAGGTTCCATAATAATTATTCCCTGGCTTTTTGGTCTTATAAGTGTTTCCTCAAAATCCCTTACAGCTTCGGTTCTTATGATTATATTCTTTGGTTTGTAGTTGAAGGTTATATCTTTTATTATTGCAAAAGCTTTTGGTTGGAATAGTTTGATTTTACCAAATGGTTTTATTGGTTTTGGCTTGAAGTTGTAGTTATAGTTAATGCCTCCTCTATGTTGTGTTTTTGAGTTATATGAAATATCTACATCTCTACGATAAATATTTGAATAGGAATATGAGGCATCGAAGTTTTCAACTCCTAATAGGTATTGTTTTGAGTCAGCTGTTGGTGTTTTTTCCTTCCTAATATTCATAAAGTTAAGGTTTGTTCTTGCTGTGAAGTCTTGAACCATATGTTTTATTGAATCCTTTTCTTTTTCTGTTTTATAGGTAAGAAGGTCGTTCTTAAGTAATACGTCAGGGTCTAATGGGTTATAGCGTGGGTTTTTGACTTGTTGTGAATAGTCAAAGTGCATAGGTAGTCTTACGCCTGATGTTTTTGGGAAGAACTTGCCTAATTCAAGGTTTGTTGAAACGTCGAAAGCTCCAACATTATCTTGTGATATTTCTGAAATAGATTGCTCTAAGGATCCAAAGCCTGCAGAACGGAAAGATCCCGAAAGTGATAAGTCTCCAAGGTCGGCTAAGTTTGTTCTTGCAAATCCTGTTGCTGCCCAGCCTGATGATTTATTGAAATCGGTTAAGCGTAGTTCGTTGATCCAAACCTCAACACTCTTAGGTAGCATGTCGTCATGGTCGTTTATATGAGCTTTCTTAGGGTTTCTAACCCCAATCATCATAACTTTCACGTTGCTTATGCTAGGTGAACCAAGAACGGTTATCTTCCTTCCGTCAACAATTTCGTAATATGGCAGTAGGGAAGAGATTGTGTTGTCGCCCGAACGAACTTTTTCATTACGGTTTTCCTTTACCTTAACAATCTTCTCTAAGTCCAGTTCAATATTATTTGCTTCTGGCCAAATAGCTTCCTTGTCGCTAGCTCCTGTGTTCCAAGGGGTGAAGTTAAGTGGTAGTTCGTATTCGTAATAGTTATTGGTAAAGTCAGAGCCTAAACGTAGAAATAGGCTAACTTCTCCATTCTTATATGCATCTCTTTCATACATCTTTTCAGCGTGAACAAACATTTTTAGCTTCTTATACTGACGCATATCTAGTTCTGCTGTCTTGTAAATTGCTCTTGCATCTCCATCAGAAAGGTCTGAGACTTTCAAGCTAAGTGCTTGCTCGTTCATTTGTTGGAAGCTTGTTGAGCTATACATTTTCTGTCTGTCAATGCCTGGAGGTAAAACATAAGGAACGGGTGATCTTTTACCGTTTTCTTCAATATTAACTGATGCAACAGTAAATGTAGTGTTTTCGGTTTGTGTTCCTGTTGGGTACATGCCTGGTGTAAGTAGGTTGTCGGAGTATTTTCTCCAGTCTCCACTAACAAGTTCAAAGGTTGCAAAACGAAGTATAACAGGTTCTTTGAAATCTTTTACGAACATCCTAATAAAACGAATTGATTGGAAGCCTTGAATGGATCCAACTGTTTTTTGAGGATTACGGATAGGGATTTTAAATTGATACCATTTACAATCTGCATAATCTCCATTAGGAAGGGCTATATTGGTTGCATTTTGAATGTCTGTTATGTAGTTTTGTCCAACTGCTAAGTTCTCTGGGTCAAGATCAATTGAATACTCATAATAGTTTTCAGCCTCGCTAAGGGTATTGTCTTGGTTGATATCTTCAACATTGGGAAGTGAGGTCTGCTGAGTTGAATATAGTTCATTTGAGTTATCGGTTATAGCTGAGTTACCCTCCGAATTATTAAAATGTTTGTAACGGTCTGTTATCTTAACATTATTATTATCGTAGTATGTGCTTCTGAAATATCGGAAATCATCTGCTGAAGGGTCTGTGCTTATCTTAGTGTAGGTTTCATTATTAACTTGGCTCTGTACTTTTTCTAAAAATCGATTAAAGAATGTTTCCTCATTTCTAGAAGATAATCCGTCATATCCAACGTCTTGGTATTGTCTTGAGTCTGGGTTGTTATCGAAAGCATTAACTATAGCTTGGTTTCTAGGAACAAGTCCCCAGATGGTTGTATCTACATCCACAATTGTAGATGTGGTAGGTAGTCCATTCTCAAAACTCTTTCTTCCATCTCTTAGTATGTCTTCCGAAACATCTCCAATATTAAAATATAGCTTACCGCCTTGTGGGTTATCATTTCCAATAAAAGGGTCCATTAACCAAAACTCAATATATTCTATGTTTGCTGCCTCAAAGTCGGTTGCTTCAAGTTTCCTCATAATGCCTCCCCAACGTGTTTCTGGTCTTGCAAGCGAACCATCTGCCTCTAGTCCGTGTGAATAAACGCTTGTTGTGTCATAATTATAAGGTCCTCTTTCATTAGGATAGAATGCAACATTAAATTCTCTAATATTTGTTGGCTGACCTGATGCAATTTCTTTGTTTGGATGCACTTCTCTTTCTAAAATTTGACGTGCATAGGGATGCGAACGGTCTTCTTTATTTATGTTTGAAGGTGCTGTTGAGCTATAAAACAAGTCATCAATACTATACCATGCAATCTTTGCTCTGTTAAAGCCATATTCCCAACCTAAATTAGGGGATGTTTCTGGGAAAAGAGGGTTTGAAGAATTATAGTCTTGAGGTGTACTTGCCAAATGCCATGCCCCAATTGCACGTAGGTCGAGTGAGGTTTTTGCAGCCTCGAAGTCATCAATATATGCTGTTCCTGAGTTTCCAATAACCGATGGGTTGCCAGGAATGAAGTGTGCGAACTCTCCTGTTATGGAAAGGTTAGAGGGTGCATTTGTTGAATAGAAAGGAAGGAGGTCAACAAGTTTTGTGATAAAGTTTACTTCTTTCTTATAATTGAAATCGAATCCCCAAAGTGTGTTGCTCATTGGTTCTTCTCCATAATTAACTTTGGAGGTGATTGGGCTTTCGTGAAGGTTTAAAAGAGTTGCCCCAAAGTTGAAATCCTTATTTAACTCATAACTTGCCCTAAGTCCCATCATTCTTTTGGTGGTCATGCTGAAAAGTTCGTGACTTTCTGTTGAAACAGTTATGGGTGTGCCAGAGCTTAAATAACCTTGGTTTATGATTTTTACTCTTCCCATTGCATAGTCAACAGTGTAATCTACGCCCTCCATAAGTGCAATTCCTCCTGCCATAACCTTAACAGAGCCTTGCGGAATATTCATCCCATTTAAAGATATTTCAGAGCCAGACTCCGACTTATATCTTCCTTCCAAATAATATTTGTTCTTATCAGGGTATTGTTGAGCCTGAGAAATGGTTAGGGAATAAAGTGAGTCAAAACAATATTTATTTGCAATATCTTCATCATTCAAAAGTGAACGAAGGTCTTTTCCAAAGGGTTCAATATACGGAAACATTATAATACCTCTTTCCGAAACAATTGTTCCTCCATTAACAATAGCATTGTCAATAAAGTCAAAGACTCCATCGGAATATGGGTTTTGTTGGTTGTCCATTCTGTCTAATCCAAACATTTGAAGTAGTGGAACTCCTTTTTTCTCTCCTTCATTGAAGTAACCAGTAGGAATGCCTTGTTCGTCACCTTGGTAAAGAATGTTTAATCTAAAATCTTCTCTTTGAACTTGGTATGCCTGAAGAGAATATATATTCTTCATCATAAGCTTCCACATAGAGTTTCTTACATTTAGGGTTGAACTCTTCAAAAGTTTTACTACTAAAGAATTAGGGTCGCTTATTCCTTCGTCAGAAAATTCCCCAACTTGATATATTGTTGTGTCTCCAATTATTTGATAACGATAAGCTACTGCCAAAACTTGGTCGTTGCTCAATGGTTGGTTAAGTGAAACAAACCCTAGCCTTGCATTAAATGAATATTCGGCTGGTGATAGCTTTCTTGCACTTTCAATCTTTTCGTAGTTTTGTCCTGCAATAAAGCCCATCGATTGTAGGTATGAACTTACATTGTTTATATTTCTAATATTATCTATATTAACAGTAGAAAGGAGGTCGTTCGATCTTTTCCAGTCAGGATAGTTTAGACCTGATGGGTTCTCTATGGAAGGGTTTTGTCCATAAGGTTTTCTTTCCCCAAGGTCTGCGAATCCAATTATATTACGGTTTTCATTTATAGCTGCTCCAACATTTGTTCTCCATACCTCAATCTTAATAATATTAACATTGGAGTTGATAAGAGGTAAAGAAGCCATTGCATTATTATAATTTTCGTAGAAATACTGTGCTAGAAAATAATGCTTATTAGCTTCGTACTCGTCTGCCTTGAAGTTGAAATCTCTCATCTGTGCACCACCCTCAACAGTTACGCTACTTGACTGTGATTTCTGTTCCGAAAAGACCGCATCCACAAATAGCTTTCCAAATTTTAGCTTGGTCTTAACTCCAAATAGAGTTTGTGAGCCTTGAATAAGTGCTGTAGGTAAAGGGAAATTAATGTGACCGGCCTCTATGGCTTGAATTATATTATCTTCTTTTCCTTCATATTTTAGTTTTAGCTCATTTTCAAATGCAAATGTAGCTCCTGTGTTATAGTTAAGTCCAAAGGAAATAGCCTCTCCAATTTTAGCTGTCACGTTTAACTGAATATTCTCTTCAAAGTCAAATCTAGTAACTGACCTTTGATTTTCTTGAATGGATAGATCGGCTCTTTTATTATTAACAACAGCAAATCTAAGTTCTGCACTACCTGCTGGCCTAATGTCAATTGTTTGACCACCAAAAATAGATTCAAAAAGCTCTGAGTTAACCCTCATCTGGGGAATAAGATTATCCAATACGCCTTCGTGTGAGGCAGTCATTTTGGAACTTGCAGAACGATTCTTCCAGTAGGAATTAATCATTTTATCTAAGTCATAGTCTTGGTATTCTGCAAACGACAGCACTCTTCTTTCAACAACCAAATCGCCCACTCTTTTAATAAGAATGTATTCATTGTTTTTCTCGTCGTATTCGATAGCAGTAATGATGTTTGATGGGTTGGATAGGTGAAGTGGACTAGTGCCGTCAATTCCATAACGTGTACTATCAGGGTTTAGCAAATTGTGAGGTAGTTCATTCGAATAACCTCTTATGGTAAAAATGTTAGAAATTAAAATAACGAGAAGGCATATGAACCCCCAGCTACTGTTTTTTATCTTCATCCAAAAAGTCTACTATAATACTTTCAAAGCTTGTTTAATCAGTAATTCAACACTTAAATCTGGGCTAGTTTTGAGAATCTTCTCTAATGCTCTTTCAACAATAACCCTGCTGAATCCTAGTGTTTGTAATGCTAATAACGCCTCTTCATGTTTTTTATTGCTTAGAGTATTTGTATTAAGAATATCAATATCTAATTTCGATAATGGATCCTTTAATTCTAAAACAACCCTTTGTGCTGTTTTCATGCCAATTCCCTTAACCTGTCTAAGTGCATTGATGTCTTCTTTCACAATAGCAACCAGGAGTTCGTCAGTATTCATTGAGGAAAGCATCATTCGAGCAATATTAACCCCAATGCCATTAACTCCAATCAAATAGCGAAACATTTCACGCTCCTTAGCTGTTGAAAACCCAAATAAAAGATGAGCATCATCCCTGACAACATGGTGAGTCAAAATCCTACCATTTTCCAAATCCTTAATCTCTGAATAAGTCGTTAAACTAATCTCAATATGAAAACCCACACCATTTGCATTAACAACAACAAACGACGGATTCTTTAAATCAAACTTTCCTTCAATAAATTCGTACATAATAAAATAAATTTCATACAAAAGTAGTCATAATTTCTCAACATAAGGCAGAGAGAAAATAAAATAAAAGTCAAAAACAATTTTTTCATTGTTTTTATCTCTATTTTTGCCAAATAATTAAAACTAAAATCCAAGATGATATGTCAGCAATAAATAAATCAGATGCAAAAAGAATAACCGTTCACGTGCTTCAATCGATGAAGGCCAACGGTGAAAAAATCTCTATGTTAACAGCTTACGATTACACTATGGCAAAATTAGTTGATGCTGCACAAATAGACGTAATTCTTGTTGGTGATTCAGCAGCAAATGTTATGGCAGGTTACGAAACAACACTTCCAATAACGCTTGAGGCAATGATATACCACGCATCTTCGGTAGTTAGGGCAGCAGAGAGAGCACTTGTGGTGGTTGATCTTCCATTTGGAACATACCAAGGAAACTCAAAGGAAGCGCTTTGTTCTGCTATTAAAATAATGAAAGAAACCGAAGCAAATGCCGTTAAGCTTGAAGGAGGAAGAGAGATATTAGAATCTGTTAATAGAATACTTTCCGCAGGAATACCAGTAATGGGACACCTTGGACTAACACCACAATCGATTAATAAGTTCGGAACCTATGTTGTTCGTGCAACAGGAAATGAAGAAGCAGATAGGTTGTTAGAAGATGCACACTTACTAGAAGATGCAGGTTGTTTTGCATTAGTTCTAGAGAAAATTCCAGCAGCTCTTGCAGAAAGAGTAGCCAAAGAACTTAGAATACCAGTAATAGGAATTGGAGCAGGGGGTGGAGTTGACGGACAGGTTCTTGTTCTTCACGATATGCTAGGAATGACACAAGAGTTTTCACCACGTTTTCTTCGTCGCTACCTTAGCCTTGGAGAAGAAATCACATCAGCAATAAAACAATACTCCAACGACGTAAAAACTCAAGACTTCCCTAACGAAAAAGAACAATATTAAAATCAAAAACATATAATTGAAGAGACGTAATTTATTGCGTCTCTTTTTGTTTTAGAGCATTTGTATTATATTTTATGTCTTCAACTTCTAAGTCAAGCCAAGTCCAATCAATTTTGTCTAACACCCATTTTACTTCTAATTTTGATGGAACTCTTATTCCTTAAAATGTTTTTTTATTACTTAACTC
>DUQY01000113.1 GCA_012837565.1 Bacteroidales bacterium
CCTTATATAATAAAAAGAACGAAAATGAATTAATTTTCAGTCTAAATGCGTAATATCTCGGAAATTATTAATATTTTTGCATATTATAATGTATAGTTATAGACAAGAAACAAAGTAAGAACGAAACTTTAATTAAAAAAGACATATGAGAAAAACGGTATTAAGTACTTTATTAATAGGGATTTTAATATTTACTGCATCATCATGCGGTAGTGTTAAAGATATGCAGAAGAACCATAACAAAGTGCGCTATCAGGTTTCTCCAAACCCATTAGAGGCACACGGAGACAAGGTTGTAGTTACAATCAATGGAAATGTTCCAGAAGGCTATTTCAGAAAAGATGCAGTAGTTTATATGCAACCAGTTCTAACTTGGGAAACAGGTGAGGTAATCCTTTCACAAATGAACCTTAAAGGAACAAAGGTAGAGGGAAACGGAAAAGCAATAGACAAAAAAACAGGAGGACGTTTTGTTTATAAAGACACGGTTCAATATAGACAAGGAATGGAGAATGCACAGCTAACCCTTAACCCTATTGCATATAAAGCAAAAACAGTTAACGAAGCAGACGCAACACAAGCAGAAGCATTAGAAAACAACGGAGCAATCAACCTAGGAAATGTAAAAATATCTCAAGGCATCAATTCAACCTCCAATAGAGTAGATATTAGAGGAGACCTATCCATTGCACCTCACGCCTATGCACCAAAAACAACAGAAATGATGACAGCTGACATTTACTTTACAGTGAATTTGGCTGATCTTAACTGGAATAACGAGCAAAACAAAAAGAACAACGCAAAGAAAGCTATTGATAATATGAAATCATATATAGCAAACAACTCTGTGCCACGTCAAATTTTTGTTAACGCTTGGGCATCTCCAGAGGGTGAAGAATCATTTAACGTTGGACTTTCAAAAAAGAGAGCAGCAACAACTGAGAAATTAGTAAACTCAATTTTAGATGAAGCCCTAAGAGAAAGAGCGAAAGCAGAAAACATTAAGGCTAACGACATCCAAACATATATTAATGACGCAAAGAAGGACGTAGTTGTTCAAACCAATGCAAAAGGTGAAGACTGGTCTAACTTCTTACGCCTTGTTGAAGGAAGCTCTTTAAGAGAGAAAAACACAGTAATCAACGTAGTAAAATCACAACCAGACAAAGTACGTAGAGAACAAGAAATTAGAAATATGTCAGTAGTCTTCCGTCAAATTGAAGAAGATATCCTACCAATACTTCGTAGAGGAGAGATAGCATTTAACTTTTCAGGAATCCAAAAAACAGATCAAGAGATAGCAAAGATGGCAGTAACAAACCCAGACGAGCTAACTTATGACGAGTTAATGTATGCAGCATCACTAACCTCAAATTACGCAAACAAACTTTCAATCTACAAATCTATCACAGAAAGATTTGGTTCGGAATGGGCAGGATGGAATAATGCAGGAGCAGTATCCCTTAACCTTAACCAACTAGACCAGTCAAGAAGATACCTTGAAACAGCTGATAAATTATCACCAAATAACGCAACCATAAAAAACAACTTAGCACTACTTCACCTTGCACTTAGAGACGTTAGCACAGCTGACAAATATATGCAAGAAGCAGTTGAACTAGGAAATGACCAAGCTTTGGTTAACCAAGCAATAGTTGATATTAAGAAAGGTGACTACGAAGAAGCAGCTAAACACTTAGATGGCAGAAAATGTATATATAACCTTGCATTACTTCAACTTCTAACAGGAAATACAGGAAACGCAATCCGTACACTTGATTGTTGCATGGACCAAACCGCAGAAGTTAATTACCTAAGAGCAGTTTGTTATGCACGCCTTGACGATGTACCGGGACTTGTGAAAAACTTACGTGAAGCATGTAACCAAGAACCAGATTACAAATACAAAGCAAAGCACGATATCGAATTCCGCCGTTATATCTCTAACTTAGAATTCCAAACAATAGTGAACAACTAAAACAAACAACCAAAATAAATAGGGGCTAACGATGAAAAATTGTTAGCCCCTTTTCTTTTC
>DUQY01000114.1 GCA_012837565.1 Bacteroidales bacterium
ATAATTTCTTGAAACTGCGTATTAATTTCTTGAAACAGCGTTTCATTTCAACCAAACAAAGATATAAAATATTATTTAGAAAACTAACAACAAAGAGCTTATATTGTGAAAATATGGTGAAATTAGTCTTATTTAGATTAATCGAAGAACATCCAGCTTACTCCAAATCGGAAGTTTAGGTTTTCTGCTGGGTAGTGTGGGGTATAGTAATAATTGTAGTTAAATAAACCTGCGTATGGATGCGTTAGGGTAACAAATATCTTAACTCTTTCAAGCTGAACTTGTGCAAAGATATCAGTGAACAAATAATTACCGATTTTCTTTTCGCTTTGTTGAACAAAGGCTCCCATCGCAGCAAGATAGGTATCTGCTTCATAAAGTGTATTATATCTTAAGTCAACTCCTATCTGTGTATCTAATTTCTTGCCAAACATTTTGAAGTTAATGAAAAAGCTTTGTTTGGTTTGGAAAAGCGGTAGACGAATAGCCTCTTGTGATGATAGTGTTTGCAAAGACATTATACCCTTGAAGTTAAACATACCTAATCTTATATTATGAAGAATAGAGGTTTTTATTAGATTGGTTGCTTTATTAGCTTGATCTGGAACTAGGTTTTGATTGATATAAACTAAGTTATCAAGGTTGAAATAGGCTAAGTTAACCTTTAGATACTTCTTAAAGGCATATCCTATATTGATATTTAGTATATTCGTTTTATTGAAATCCTTATCCCATTTGAAATTATTAGTTTGGTGGTGAATAAAGAAATAGTCAACACTTTTATTCATTAAACATACCTTTGCATATAGGTCTTTATAGGCTATATTTCCTCCTATTTGAAAGTCTTTGTCGTATCTTGAACTAGAGATAACATATTCTGCATCAAAACCCAACTTAAATTCTTTCACATCTATACCTATCATAAAGAATGGAGTAAAGCTTGAGCTTCTTTCTTTATTTATTGTATCTGAGAAAATAACGTAATCATGTTTTAACCCAAATGAAAATGGTATTATGGATTCGTTTCTAATAGTTATTATGTTTTGAAGACGCCTAGTTGCAAGGGAATCATTGGTTAGGGTTGAATCAAAATATATGTTTTGGTAATATCCCTCTGTTGGAAATTGGTCGTTATATATTCTATTATTGGAGAAATAAGATAAATCGTGAACTAGATATAGGTTCTTGAGAAAGCTACTATCTTTTATTAACTTTCCGATACTTATTTTCTGGCTTAGGAAAGCATCAGCGGATTTAAATTTTGAATATGCTGAACTTAAATTTACAGGATAGGCAGCAAGTGTGCTGTATTGTTGAACTGCAAATGAGGAGTCGGATTTCAATCCCCCACTTTCAGTTTGCATTGCTCTATTCCTAATAAATCCAAGATAGCCCTCATAGGTTTCATTTTGGTTTTTGTATCTTGCTGTTGCATTGAAAAACTGATTCATCACCTGAGACTTGTCGAATTGTCCGTCTGTGAAATTCACATCATATTCAAATCCAACTTGAAGGTTCTTATATACGTTTTGTGCGTGATTAACAGAAAAATACCTTGAGCTACCTAAAGTGTTGGAGTATCTTAGTTCTGAATAAGGTTTATAGACATTATAGAACTTTATATTCTCTCTTTTAAATATTAATGCATCATAAATTCCTGGCTGAAAATTAAAAGAATTTAGTTCTGGCATAAGAAACATTAGAGGTTTATGAACAGAACCATCGGTGGAAAGTTGCTGATAAAACATATCCTCTATTGCATTAATTTTGTTTACGTGCCTAACATTATCAAGGTCTTTATCGATAAATTTTAGAGGTAGGTTATTTATGGGTAGAGTGGTATATCTAGTATAGTGAAGCCCAGAATCAATAATAGTATTGTTCTCTATTATTGATTCTTGAGCTAAGCCTACAAAAGTTTGAATTAAGGCTAACACTAAAAATATAGATTTCCTTTTCAAAAGTTTAGTCTCTACTAATTAAAAATCTTTCTGCATCCATTGCTGCCTTACAACCACTTCCTGCAGCAGTAATTGCTTGACGGTAATTGCTATCTTGAACATCTCCAGCTGCAAAAACTCCTGGAATATTAGTATGTGTGGTACCGTTCTTTGTAATTATATAACCGTTAGCGTCAGTGTCAATAACACCTTTAAACATATCAGAATTAGGGTGGTGACCAATTGCTAAGAAGAAACCTGTTACAGTAATTTGCTTTAGATCTCCTGTCTTAGTGTTTTCAAGCATAACTCCGTTAACTCCTTGTTTATCTCCAAGAACTTCAATTGGTTTATGATTCCAAAGAACTTCAATCTTAGGGTTTTTCATCACTCTATCTCTCATAATTTGTGATGCTCTTAACTCATCACGGCGTACAATTAGATAAACCTTTGAGCAAATATTTGAAAGGAAAGTTGCTTCTTCACAAGCTGTATCTCCTCCTCCAACTACTGCTACTTCTTGGTTTTTATAGAAGAAACCATCGCAGGTTGCACAAGCACTAACTCCCATTCCCCTATACTTAGTTTCTGATTCTAATCCTAACCATTTTGCAGAAGCACCTGTTGAAATAATGATTGACTCAGCTTCATAAACTTTGCCTGAATCTGTTTCAGCAATGAATGGGTATTCTTTAAGAGAAACCTTATTTACAATATCTGTTCTGATATCTGCGCCAACTCTTTCGGATTGCCTCCTAAGGTCTTGCATCATTTCTGTTCCAGTAATTCCATCTGGATATCCTGGATAGTTTTCAATTTCTGTTGTAATAGTTAATTGTCCGCCAGGTTGCATTCCTTCAAGCAGAATAGGGTTAAGATTTGATCTTGAAGCGTAGATTGCTGCTGTATATCCAGCAGGACCTGAGCCAATAATTAGACATTTTACTTTTTCCTTGTTCATATACTTTATTTATAATATTTTTGATAAATTATTTTACTCCTAATCTGCAAAATTAAGGATTTTCTTCATATCTTTGCTGATTAAAA
>DUQY01000315.1 GCA_012837565.1 Bacteroidales bacterium
ATGAATTAAAGCGATGTCTGATTAGCTGTTATGAAACACACCTTATCGATATAAGTCTGTTTAACGCGTGACGGAAGAATGACAATGTTGTCATTCTTGTGATAATCCATTGATATCAGCTATGGCTTCACTACAATGATATGACTACATCAATGTGTCGGAGGATGCGTGAAAATATTAGTCGTTGAGGATGAGGTGAAAACTGGGGAGTACCTCTGCAAAGGGCTTACTGAGGCTGGCTTTATTGTCGACCTAGCAGGCAGTGGCATGACGGGCTATCACCTGGCAATGACGGCTGATTATGATTTGATGATTCTTGACATCATGCTTCCGGATATCAACGGATGGGATGTTGTAAAATTGTTGAGGACAGCGGGGAAAGGTATGCCGATCCTGCTGCTGACAGCTCTTGGAACAATTGAACACCGAGTAAAAGGGCTTGAGCTGGGTGCTGACGACTACTTGGTCAAACCTTTCGCATTTGCTGAGCTTTTAGCTCGAGTAAGAACGTTATTGCGTCGTGGCACTGCTGTCATTGTAGAAAGTCAATTTCAGGTCGCAGACCTGACCTTAGATTTAGTCTCTCGGAGAGTCACGCGTAGCGGAGTCAAAATCATACTGACAAGTAAAGAGTTTAGTTTGCTAGAGTTTTTTATCCGGCATAAAGGTGAGGTCCTGCCTCGTTCTCTGATTGCTTCTCAAGTTTGGGATATGAACTTTGATAGTGATACAAATGTTATTGACGTTGCTGTAAAACGTTTGCGGGGTAAAATTGATAGTGATTTTGAACTAAAACTTATTCAGACAGTGCGTGGAGTTGGCTACGTACTTGACGTATCTGATGTGAATTAATTGTAAAAATAGGCTGTAATAAAATTACAACCTATTTTTGTATTAATTATGAAAGTTACTTAATGCTTTATCGGAACGGATAGCATTAATTGAAAATTAGATATTTAATCCTGCTCTGATAGCAATATCATCAACCTTCACTTTGGCGACAACTACCCAATACCGTATAGCGAACGGCGTGTAAATCACCTTGAGAATCTTCGAAGCTCATTATTTTCTTGTAGTTTCCACAAGTTTTAATTTCTTTCGTTGCGTGTATAAGTTTTTTTACATCAATCGGCATTCCATATTTATAATCTACAATTTCCGGTACTGATTTATTATTACTCGCAGCATACTTTTGTGTGATTTCAATATTTTTTTGTTGATTTTTTTGAGTAAGATTATCAATTGATGAGCTTGCAAAAGCCAATTGCGTTGAGCTTAGAAAAATAATTGCTACTAACAGTTTTCTTGTATTCATAACGACCTCCAGTAATTGTGAGTTAATTATACGTTATGAATACTGTCTCGATCATGACTCTAACATTACATTGCGGTCATAAGAGTATAGCCACAACAGTAAATTTATATTGATTTTAACGAGAATTTTCGAGTTATAAACAGGCAGTAGTCGTGATAAGTAACGAGTTACAGTTTTTACAAATTAGTAATGACTGCAACTCGCTATCTAATAACATTATGTTATTTTGATTTGCGTAATCTTAGTGCGTTAAATACTACTGAAGCAGAGCTTAGACTCATTGCGAGCGCGGCGAACATTGGCGAAAGTAATAAACCCATAAACGGATACAAAACCCCTGCAGCCAGTGGGACGCCAAGGGCGTTGTAAATAAAGGCAAAGCCCAGATTCTGTTTCATGTTGGCTACGGTCAAATCTGAAAGGTGGCGCGCAGTAGAAATACCCCGCAAATCGCCTTTGACCAAGGTGATCTGCGCACTGTTCATAGCGACGTCGGTTCCGGTGCCCATGGCGATACCAACATCCGCTTTGGCCAGCGCTGGCGCGTCGTTGATGCCATCACCGGCCATGGCGACCACCCGACCTTCGGCTTGCAACTTGCTGACTAAATCGAGTTTGTCCGCAGGTTTTACTTCGCCGTGTACCTCGTCAATGCCCAGTTGTTTGGCGACGGCCTTGGCGGTTGCGATGCCGTCTCCGGTTGCCATAATCACGCGAATGCCTGCCGCTTTAAGATCGTTGACCGCTTCTGGCGTGCTGTGTTTGATCGGATCTGATACCGCCAATAAGCCCATTAACTTGCCACCAGCCGCCAAGTACATAACGCTGGCCGCCTGCATACGCAGCTCATCTGCTTTAGCTGTCAGTGAGCTAATGCTGATGTTTTCTTGCTGCATGAGCGCAGTGTTGCCTAAGACCAGCTTGGTTTTATCGACTATGCCGCTGACACCAATACCGCTGGCGGAATCAAATTCACTGACGTCGCTCAGATTTAAACCTTGCTCTCGTGCAGCGTTAACAATGGCATCTGCCAGAGGGTGTTCGCTGCCTTGATCAAGGCTTGCGGCGAGACGCAAAATTTCATCGGCACTGCCACCCTCTACCGGTACAGCTTGATTAAAGGTGGGTCGGAAATAATTTCACAGTAAAGGCACAAGGAATTATACA
>DUQY01000115.1 GCA_012837565.1 Bacteroidales bacterium
GTAATGCAAATATAGTGAAAATATATAATAAAACTATATATTTCTCTTTCTTTGTTTTAATTTTCTCTTTCTTTGACTCAGAAAATCCTTTCTTTGATTCAAGAAATTCTTTCAGCGATTCAATTTTCTGTTTCTGCGTTGGATTTTTTTTGTTTAATAATCGTCGTTTGCAATATTTATTTCGTCTATTATTTTACTGACGTCCTCATTGACCGTATTTAGACTTTGCTTACAATCTTGAATTAAAACTAGAGCTTTCTTTATTTTCTCTGTCATCTCATCAATTGCAATATCGCCCTTTTCCAAATCCTTAACTATTTTGGTTAGTTCTTCAAATTTTTGAGTGTAGGTCTCTGTTTTCATAACTTGTTTAGTTTTTCTATGTCCTCAACTGTTGATATCGTTTTACCATCTTCAAATAAAGTGGTTAGTTTGTCTCCTGCTTTTATATCAGAAATTGTTTTTACTATTTTATTATCAATATATGTTATGGAATATCCTCTTTTTAAAAGGTTTTTTGGGTCTAGTATTTGAAGTATTTGTTGGAAATGATTTAGAGTTTGAGTCTCTCTTTCTATTCTTTTGCTTGCTAAATTAAATATTTTTTGATTTATATCTTTTAGCGTTTGGTCGAAGACTCTAAAGCTTGAAATTATATAGTCAGCAAGATCAGTTGGCGTTATTGCTGTTTTGTTTGAAACCATTTCAGAAACTGTTTCATTGGTTGAATGTCCAATTCCTGTAAGAATAGGCAAGGGAAAATCTGCTATTCTCTTAACTAAATTATAATTATTGTAACAAGCAAGACCTATATCACCACCTCCTCCTCTGATTATTAGCACGCAATCGAAGTGATGTTTCACAATTTCAATTGTATCCAATGCCATAATCATACTTTCTACTGCGTTATCACCTTGTAGTAGTGAGGGAAAAAGATGAGTGAAAATCTTATAATGAGGTTCTTCCTTTTTGACAATATTCATGAAATCGGAATAGCCTTTACTTGTTTCAACAGATATTATTGCTATTCGTTTTGGAAGAATAGGAATTTTAAGTTTTCGGTTTTTATCCCAAATTCCCTCTTCCTTTATCTTCCTTATTGTTTCTTGACGTTCTTTTTCTAGCTCTCCGAGTGTGAAAAGGGGGTCAATATCCAAAATTCTTAGGCTTAGTCCATAGAGGGCATCGAATGATATTTTACAATGTAGTAATGTTGTTATGCCGTCTTTTATGGGTTCTTTGGTAATTGAAATGAATTTATTATTAATTCTATTATAGTCGTCTTTCCAAATTAGGGCTCTTGTCTGAGCTACTATCTTGTTCTCAGATTTTTCAACTAAATCGGGGTAAGAATGACCTGAATGAACATAATGGTTGAGTTTCATTATTTCTGCTTTAACCCAAAAGCTTGAAGTATATCTGTTGAGCAGAGTCCTTTGAATGCTAGAAAGGGCTTCAAGAAGTGTAAAGTATTTTATCGGGTTAATTTTTTCTTCTGGCATAGCTAAAACTTTTTACGCCACTCAATAAGATGTTTCTTATAGCTTTTGTAGAAGTATTTAAACCATTTATCATTTTTGAATTTATCATCAACCATATTGCTTTCTCTTATTTTATCAGAGCGTTTAACAAGGTCAAGCGACATCATCATCCCTATTTTCTTTTGAGCATCTTTTGTTTGTTTCTTTGTATATCCTAAGTCTTTCAATGAACCTAAGGCTTCAAGGGATCCAAAATAAAGCCTATACTTAATTAGCTCTTCAATACTTTTAACAATTAGGTCGTCATTACCAATATTAACTAAAATTGTTCTTATTGGTTGATGTTCCACACTCATTTCCCAAAGTGCATTGTCTGTCCAAAATTCTTCTAAAGCTCCGTAGTCTTTCACAAAACCTAATGTGTCGCCCATTTCAAGCTTTTCCATTACATTTTGTTTCATGCTAACATATTCCAATGGCTTTTCAATCTGTCTTTTTAGAAGTCTAACCTTTTGTTTGTCTAATCTACATTCAAAAGAGCCTTTGATTTGCATTGATGTGTTAATAAGTTGGTCGGCTTTATAGAAATCGTTTCTTCTTATGCAATCGAGTATATTATAAACGAAACCATCTACTTCATCTTGTTTCTTTTCACAAACTTTCTTATCAATAACCCTTAAATAGCTATTCATTATATTAACTATTGTAGGGTCATTTTCCATTTTATAGGTAGTGATTAAGTCGTTTGTTTTAGCAACCAAACTATCTGCCTTACTTACTTCTCCTTGGAAAATTGCATATTCAGCAGCCGACATTCTTTTTGCAGTTATCTCCCTAATGGCCGAGGTATACATTTTATCAACCTCTTTCTTTTCGGCGTCAATTTTTGCAAGTCTATTGGCAGACTCCAAAACTTCCAAAGCCTTTTCATAGTTGTTAACAGTCATAAATGTTCTGCTTTCGAAGAACTTATCATCTATTTCTTTTCTAAGGTTTTTTGTTTTAGTTTGCTCAACTGCTAAGGATTTTTCAGGAATAAGGTTTTCTGAAGATGGGATATATTGTTTTTCAATTTCCTTAACTTTTGCCTCTGCATCCGATACGCTATCTTTAATGTATTTAGCATATTTCTCGGTATAGCCTTGAGGCGGACTTGCATTTTCAATGGAGTCAAGTTTTTGGTCTATTGGAGTAACTGTGCCTATAATTTGAGCAAGAAGTCTAAGCATATCAGCTTCATATTCACCTCCAACTAGGGCAAGTAGTTCTTTTGTTTTTCTAATTAAGTCGTGTTTAGCTTCGTTGTTTTTAGCAGTACTTAAGTCTTTTATTTGAGAAATATAAGAGTTCACAATCGTTCTAACTAGGTTGTCGAAACTAGTCGTGTCGGTTATTGATTCACGGTTTCTTTGGAAGTAATCGTAGGTGTTTTGTACAAAGTCGGCAGCAACATCTGCTCTTCCAATATTTATAGCTCTGTTAGTAACCTTAACATGGTCTTTGTAAATGCCTGCCCTACATCTGTCTAGATTCTTTTTAACAAATGCTTTATTACAAATACCATATAAATCAACCTGGCAATATGAGTCAAGTTCAGTTAGGATATCAACCGCATAGGCATATTTACCTTGATTGATTAATGATATTGATTTAAGTAGGTTTTTATCGTATGCAAATGCAATTAGGTTTTGACATAGTTGTGTTTCTTCCTCATCAGGATTCATTGTTGAAAGTATGTTAGTGAGGTGATTAGTTGTTGAGACTATTTTCCCACTATCAAGAGTTATTTTAGCCAATTCGTAGTTTGCCATAACATTTTTAGGCTGAACCTGAACGGCTTTATTAAGAAATTCAGTTGCCTTTTCTTTATGATTATTAGCAATTGCTCCTATAGCTTTCCGATAATACCAATCTCCAATCCTTGGCTCCAAGAAGTCAAGCATTTCTTTGTTTTGCTTAATTAGAGTTTTTAACTCAAATAATTTAGCATAGATTTGATTATCGGTTTTATGTATTTCATACTTTTCAATAGTCTTGTTAGCTGTTTGTAGTTGGTAGGTATAAACAGGAATCATATCGAGATTTTCAGAAGATATCTGAGATAGCATTTCTATCTGTTTATGAATATCAGTCATAATATCAGATCTTTGAGAATCGGATAAAATTTGAGATATCGATACAAAAGGTATTGTTAGCAGAAGTATGATAATAAAAAAACGCTTGAGCATAGTATTATGTTAGATTTTAGTTGCTAATTTATTTTGTTTGTGGCAATATTGTTCTTGCTGATGTTTTTGGATTAGCTATTGTATCACATCCATTAACACATCCTCCTGGACAAGACATAATTTCAATGAAATTACCTGGGCATTCACCTTTCTTAGCATATTGCTTTAGTTGGCGAATATTAGCTTTATTAAGTCCATCAATAATAACCTCATTGATTAGGGATGGGTCTGAAATTGTTTGTTTAACTGATTCAACAACTCCCGCAATCATTGCAAAACCTCTACCGTGACCAGCAATCGTGTCATCAAACTCAGTAGGTTCACATTTCTCAAGATCTATTTCTGCTGCATTGAAAAGAGCTTCAAGTTCTTCGTAAGTTATAACATAATCAACTTCTTCTGTTCTAAATGCTTCACTTCGCTTTCCTACACAAGGACTAATGAATACCGTTATTGCTTCAGGGTTTGCTTCTTTAACAAGTTTAGCCGTGTAAACCATTGGAGAAAGTGTTGTTGAAACATAAGGTAGGATTTCAGGAATATGCTTATAAACTAAGTTCATCCAAGAGGGACAGCAAGATGTTGTCATAAATGGAGCTCCTTCGTGTAACCTTTCAAGAAGTTCTTC
Organism: Bacteroidales bacterium; assembly: GCA_012837565.1. Lineage (GTDB taxonomy): Bacteria > Bacteroidota > Bacteroidia > Bacteroidales > P3 > UBA10566. The sequence continues at coordinate 4,338 of DUQY01000115.1, forward strand.
TCTTTCGTGTTCTGTTGTTATATTTGCTCCTTTTGCAACCTCTACAACCTCATCAAAGCCTAGTTGTTTAATTCCAGTAAGTACCTTTTTGTAATCGCTTTTGAATTGTCCTCCAAGTGAAGGGGCAACCATTGCAACAACTTTTCCTCCTTTAAGAATATGTTTGAAAACATCAACCATAAAGGTTTTTTCCATAATTGCACCAAATGGACAGGCTACCATACATTTCCCACAATAAATGCATAAATCTGGGTCAATATGCTCAATACCATTTTCATCTTTGGATATTGCTCCAACAGGGCATGACTCCTCGCATGGAACAGGTTGGTAAATAATTGCATGGAATGGACAAGCTTGCATACATAATCCACAATTAATACATTTTGAAGGGTCAATTATTGCTTGAGTTTCTCCAATATGTATTGCGTCTTTCTTACAAGCATATATACATGGTCTTGCAACACAAGTTCTGCAAAGGTTAGTTACAACATAACTACTTTTCACACAAGATGAACAAGCCTCATCAACAACTGTCATCATAACATCAGAAGTCTCATGTCTTTCAATTGCTTTTATTGCATATTCAGAAATAGGAGTTAGCTCATCTGTTTCATCATATATATTATATCCTAGAAGTGCCATAAGCTTATATCTTATAACTGCTCTTTCTTTATGGATACAACAACGAGTTTTGACAGCTTCCCTTGGTCTCATTTCCACAGGAATTCTATCAATTTTCTCTATAACTTTGTCTTCTATTATAAGTTTGGATAATCTTTGTATTATCTCACGACGAATCTCTACCGCATTATTTATTGCCATAGTAATCTAAAATTTTTTTTATTAATGATCAAAAAGCCTATCTCTCTATCCCTAGTTGGGAATAGATTTCATTGAGAAGTTTGTCTTCAGTACATTCTGTAATTAAAACATCTCCTACTTTTGCATAAGGCGGCTTTGATGTTTCTTTTTCATCATCGCAACCAAGGCATGCAGAGCCAACAAAGACAACTTTATCCTTTATCTCTTCAGGAAGTCTATCTTTGATTTTTATTAGGTCAGAACCTCCTGTAATGTAGCAGTACGTTCCAACGCATATTCTGATATTTAACATAATTAATTGGTATTAAGGGTTGGTATTATATAAATTTCAATTTAACTGTCTTCATGTATTTTTCCTCTAAAAGAGAGGCAAGTTTTTTAACCACATTTCTTCTAATCTCAAGCTCCACAGGAAGTGAGGGGTCTTGATGGGCAATGTTTATTTTGGTTCCAGCAACAATATCAATAATATCTGCATCCAGAATCATTCTATACATATCCCAATGAGGTCCTTTTTGGTCTAGGTTTTTTGGGAAATCTTCTTCCAAAATTGAAGCAAGAGATCCTAAGGTAATAATACCTTCTGTAACTAAATCAATTCCTTCCATTTTTGAAGATGGAGGCAGCCCTGCTATAACATCATTCAAATCAATAATAATTTCAAGACCTAATTCTCTTGACACTATTTTTGAAGTTGTTCCTCCACAAACTATCTTTTTACCTTTATAATCTCTAATTATTTCAGCAAGGTACTTATCCTTTGTTTCAGTGAAAGGAGGTCCTGTGCAAATTAATAATCTTCTTGGTTCTCTAACATAAAAAACCACACAGCTTGTGTCGTCTTTTGGTCTTAGTATATCGTTTAGGTCTGCCTGCTTAACTATTTTTCGAGAAAGTTCACGTGCAGATATATCTATTTTTTCTTTAACAGTTTCAAGAATAAATTCATTTACCCCATCACCCCAGCCAAAAGGCATATTCCTATTACCTATCCCCGATTGAGTAACTCCATCGGAAAAGAAAACTAACCTATCCTCTTTTTGAAGTAATATATTGGAAAGTTTTATAGTTCTAGTATCTGAATTCGTACTTGATAGTTTAGATTGAATAATTAGGTTTTCTGCTGGCAGTTTAATTATTTTATTATCCCTAACTAATATTAACTCAGGATTATCGTATTCAACTATTTTGCCATTACCATCAGATTCAACATCAACAATGGTAAAGGTTGAATAGCTAATATTTCTAATACTATCAACAGGAAGGGTATCCATAATTGTTTTTGCAGTTCGAGTTATTGGCTCTCTTCTTTTTCTAAAGTTAAGGGCCATTGAAGCTGTCATTGTTGAAAGAACGTTCGCCTTAACTCCTGAACCAAGTCCGTCAGATAGAACAGCAATTGTCCTATTCTCCTTTATTGACTTGTGCATTAATACGCTATCACCACAAACAATATTACCATGTTTATTGTGCTGAAAAGAACCTACTTCGATGTAGAATTTATTAGTAACTTGCAACATATACTATCTTTAATTATCAGTTTATTTCAATTCTTTTTCAGAATGTGATTCCAGAATTGAATTTAACATGGACTCAGTAAATGAAGCATTTTCACCGAGAAGGAAAGCAATTTGTTGAACTACTTTCATGTTTTCCATAATTACTTCTTTAGTCCTATTAAGCACTAAATCTTCTCTCACCTGAGGAGAATGAAGATTTTGAATTAATCCGCAAACAAGTGAATGGTTTTGAATTGATATAATTGAAACATTATAGTAACTTTCACCATCTCTAATATCTTGGTCAACAAGATCTACTCCTGTTTCAAGCACTTGTGCAAAGAGTTTATGGAATGAAACAAGTTTGGTAAAGTCTGCACTTCTTAAACCTGGATTGGTTTCATATATTTGCATAACATCTTCGCCTAAAAGTTCTGCAAAGTTTTGATTTGCATCAACAACCTTCATTTTATCATTAACAATAACAATACCAGAGGGCATCTTTTTTAGAAGTATATTTGTTTTGTCTTGAGCCATTTTTCTCATATATGACACGCACATATCTGCCTCAGCTTTACCTGACAATAATGCTTTTGCAAATTCTCTGCAATTATCATAACCACATCCACTGCAATTAAGCTCATCCGCTTCACTCCTTTTATTTACCCAAGAAAGAGCTTCATATATTTGTTGAAGAGTGTACTCTTCTTTTTCAACCTTAGGGATAAAATCATAGCTTGTTGAAATATCAATTGAATCTAGAATGTTTTCAGTTTCTTTATCTCTTTCATTCACCTTAACATTCTCCAAAACATTAAGTCTTTTTGAAGCAGAGGATCTAGAGTTTGTTGAGCCAGGTCCCTTAATACAACCTGCATCACAAGTCATAATTTCAATGAAGGTTTTACATGTTGGATCTATGCTTTCAAAGTCATTGAATATATCAATTAGGTTTTGAACTCCAGAGAAGGTCATATATCTAATTGGTACTTTTTTTGTTGAATTATGATTAATTCTATCAACATCAGAAGTTATTGAGTCAATCATACAAGTTAACATTCCTCCATCAATAGGGTAGAGATTTCCTTTATTAGCTTTCATTGGGATAAATTCATCCTCTGGAGTTGGAGTCATAAATTCAGGGAAAATACCCATTGATTGAAATAGGGTACTCATATCTTTAAATGTAAGAACGTAGTCAATAAGTCCAGGGAACTGATCAACTTCTTCTTTTTTTGCAATACAAGGACCAACAAAAAGCACCTTGCAATCAGGATACATTGTTTTAAGGAATTTGGCATGAGCAACCATAGGAGAATAAACAGGTGCTATTGCACTTGAATATTGAGGGTAGTATTTCTTTATAAGCAATATGGCAGAAGGGCAACAAGACGAAAGATATACTCCATTTTCTTGTTTTTCTAACCAACGCTTGGTGTCCACTGCTACCTTTTCTGCTCCAAGAGCCGTTTCTGAAACACCATAAAATCCTGCTTCTTTATAAGCAGCAATTATTTTATTAATGTCTTCATTATTGTAATCACTCAAGTAGCTTGGTGCAAGAGAAACTATTATTTTCTCATTTTGAAGTGCTTGAACTACTTTAGGAATATCATCTCTAATCTTTTTAGCATTAGCTGGACATACTTGTGTACATTTCCCACAATAAATACATAATTCTGGGATTACGGATGCAGAACTATCTTCCAATTTAATTGCTTTAACTGGACAATACTTCACACATTTATAACAATCCTGACAATTGTTTTTCTCTGTATAAATTGCTGATGATCTATTCATTATTCTTTCTTAAGCTCCTTATCTAATATTTCAATTAATTTAGTTTGTGTCACTTCTTTATATGTAGTATTGTCAATAGTTAATACTGGTCCTTCTTGACATTGCTCAGAACATAATTGTCCTTTAAAGTTAATATCGGCTTCCAAGCCTTTACTTTTTATATATTCTTGGATGATTTCAAGGTTTTTGTTATTACCTCTTGAAAAGCAAGAACTGCCTAAACATATTGTTATTTCTTTTTTTTCCATCTTTTAATCTGCGATAAGTTTTTTATATCTTGTTCTTTTAGGAGTTACGTCTCCTAAACGTTTTTTCTTATTTTCTTCGTATTCTGAATACGAACCCTCAAAGAAATAAGCTTCAGAATTACCTTCAAAAGCAAGTATATGAGTTGCGATTCTGTCTAAGAACCATCTATCGTGAGATATTACAACTGCACATCCGGCAAAGTTTTCTAATCCTTCTTCTAAAGCTCTAAGAGTATTTATGTCAATGTCGTTAGTTGGCTCATCTAAAAGGAGTACGTTTGCTTCCGACTTAAGAGTTAGTGCTAAGTGTAGTCTATTTCTTTCTCCACCAGATAGAACGCCTGTTTTCTTGTTTTGGTCTACTCCAGAGAAATTAAAACGAGAAACATAAGCTCTTGAATTAATAAGTCTTCCTCCCATTTGAATTTGTTCGTTACCTTCTGAAATAACTTCCCAAACAGATTTTTCAGGATCTATGCTTGCATGTTGCTGATCAACATAACCTAACTTAACTGTTTCTCCAATTTCAACATTTCCTGAGTCAGCCTTTTGAAGCTCCATTATCATTCTAAATAATGTTGTTTTCCCCGCTCCGTTTGGTCCAATAACTCCAACAATTCCTGCAGGAGGTAATGAGAAATTAAGATCTTCAAACAATATCTTATCTCCAAATGCTTTACGAACATCATTAAATGTAATAACATTTGTTCCTAAACGAGGTCCATTTGGAATATATATTTCAAGTTTATCTTCCTTTTCTTTAGTGTCTTGGGACATCATTTGGTCGTAAGCATTCAAACGAGCTTTCCCTTTTGCATGACGAGCCTTAGGACTCATCTTAACCCATTCTAACTCTCTTTCAAGTGTTTTCTTTCGCTTGGATTCGGTCTTTTCTTCATTTTCCATCCTCTTAGTTTTTTGTTCTAACCAAGAAGAATAGTTGCCCTCCCAAGGGATACCTTCACCTCTATCAAGTTCTAAAATCCATCCTGCAACATTATCTAAGAAATACCTATCATGCGTTACAGCAATAACTGTACCTTTATATTGATGAAGATATTGTTCTAACCAATCAATTGATTCAGCATCTAAGTGGTTGGTTGGCTCATCTAGAAGTAGAATATCAGGTTCTTGAAGAAGTAGGCGACAAAGTGCAATCCTACGACGTTCTCCTCCTGAAAGGTTTTTCACAACTGCATCTTCCTCTGGACAACGAAGAGCATCCATAGCTCTTTCAAGTTTGTTGTCAAGGTTCCATGCATCGTGGTGTTCCATAAGTTCCATAACCTCTCCCTGACGTTCCATAAGTTTTGACATTTCATCATCACTCATAGGCTCAGCAAACTTATTATTTATCTCATCATATTCCTTTATTATGTCAGCAACCTCTTTAACTCCTTCCATAACAATTTCCTTAACTGTTTTGGTTTCGTCAAGATGTGGTTCTTGTTCTAAGTATCCAACACTATAACCAGGAGAGAAATGAACTTCTCCTTGGTGTGATTTGTCAAGTCCTGCAATAATCTTCAATAAGGTTGATTTCCCAGAACCATTTAAACCAATAATACCTATCTTAGCTCCATAATAGAAAGAGAGGTAAATATCTTTTAAAACTTGTTTGTTTGGAGGGAATGTCTTTCCTACTCCAACCATTGAAAATATTATTTTTTTATCGTCTAATGCCATTCTTATTGTTTGTTGTTTAGTTTAATGTCCTTAATGTTTAGTTGTAGTGAAGTCTTGCCATTCCATTCGTTTTCATCAATATGAAAAGCTATATTAAAAGCTTCTCCATGACGAATTTCTTCATAATAATTACTTAGCCCAAACCCAATACAAGAAAAAGGTAGATGACTAATATCTAAATGAATTACAGAAAGTTTTAAGTGTTTTTGTCCAACAGGACGTATGTTTCCAGTATCAACAACATTATCTGATTGAAAAATTGGAATGTTATTTTCTGGACCAAAAGGAGCAAATTGTTTTAATACTCTATTTAGTTTTGGTGTAATTGTGCTTAAAGTAATTGAATCGTCAATTTCAATTTCAGGAGAAGATTGGTCTTCGCTAATGTTTTCTCCAACCTTTTGTTTGAAAAGCTTAATAAATTCTTCAAGATTTTCTTCTTTCAACGATAAACCTGCAGCAAACTTATGTCCTCCAAAATGAGTTAAAAGATGCGAGCAAGATTCAATTGCAGAGTAAATATCAAAGTTTTTAACAGAGCGTGCAGAACCTGTAATTAAATTATTTGACTTTGTGAAAACTATAGTAGGTCTATAAAATTGTTCTATCAAACGAGAGGCAACAATTCCAACAACTCCCTTATTCCAATCATCTTTATAAGCAACAGTTGCTTTGCTAGTTTCTAAATCATTAGAATTTCTAATCATCTCAATAGCCTCTTCTGTAGCTTGATTGTCAAATTCTTTTCTTGTATCGTTGTTGTTGTTTATCTTTTTAGCAATTTCTTCTGCCTCTTCAAGCTTCTTTGCTATTAAAAGCTCAACTGAACTATTTCCTGTTTCAATCCTGCCTGCTGCATTTATTCTTGGACAAATTAAGAAAACAAGGTCAGATAGGTTAAGTTCTTTATTGAAATATAATTTATTGGTGAAGGTATCAATAACATGAACAACCTTACTATATTTTAAGATAGCCTCTAAGCCTGGGCGAGGTTGCTTGTTAATCACCTTTAATCCATAGAAAGCCAAAATTCTATTCTCTCCTGTTATTGGAACAATGTCAGCAGCAATTGCAATTGCAACTAAATCTAAGTAAGGAATTAATGCATCAAAAGGTTTGCGACGTTTTATGTTTAGGGCGTGAATTAACTTGAACCCAATTCCACAGCCAGATAATTCTTTATATGGGTAGGTTGAATCAATCCTTTTTGGATTTAAAATAGCACAAGCATTTGGCAATTCTTCATCCGGAAGATGGTGGTCGGCAATAATGAAATCGATACCTCTTTCCAAAGAATATGCAACTTGATCAATAGCCTTAATTCCACAGTCTAAACAAATAATTAATTTAAACCCGTTTTCATAAGCCCAATCAATAGCCTTGTAAGAAACCCCATAACCTTCTTCATAACGGTCTGGAATATAAAAATCAATTTCAGGGTGAAAA
>DUQY01000116.1 GCA_012837565.1 Bacteroidales bacterium
TAATCATTAATTAGGAGTATAAAGAAAAGGGGTTTAGATTAGTTGAATGGTGGTCTCGTTTGGTGCCAGTACTGCTTTTTGGTTTAAAAATACTATAAAAGGGAAATTATTCATAAATATTATTATCTTTGTCAGCTCAATTAAATACGAATGAATATGAAGTTACTAAGTAAATTTCTTAGGGTGGTTATAGTTTTTACCCTTATACAAACTAGTTTATTTGCAGTTCCTGCTGATAAGACACAGACTTTTTCAAAGTTACAAATAAATGGTAAGACTATTAGCTATACTTTAAATGGTGATGAGTTTATTTCTTGGTTAAGTTCTGTTGATGGTTATACAATGTTGGAAAATAAAAAAGGAGATATTGTATATGCTCAGAAGGATGAGAGTGGTAGACTTATAAAATCAAATATCTTAGCTTCAGATTCTCAATATAGATCTGCTGAAGAAATACTCTTTCTTTCTTCAATTGAAAAAGGACTCTTCTATAATTCCTCTCAATTGGATGTGTTTAGGAAATCAAGAGAAGAGAGATATTCGGATAATATTGCAAACTTCACTCAAACTTCTTCAACTCCTAATTTCCTTGTAATATTGGTTAATTTCTCTAATATTTCGTTTGATTCGACCAATGCAGTAAGTATGGCAAATCAAATTTCTCAAACAAATTATACCACAGATGGTGCAACTGGAAGTGTTAAGGATTATTATTATGATAATTCAATGGGTGCATTAGATGCTAATTTTGTTGTTGTTGGACCATATACCTTAAGCCAAAATCAAGCTTATTATGGTGCTGAAACAGAATATGGTGGCAAAGATATTAGACCTAGGGAAATGGTTGAAGAAGCTTGCTCTTTGGCTAGTCAGAACTTAAACTTCGCTATCTTTGATAATAATGGGGATAATATTATTGATATGGTTCATATTGTTTTTGCAGGTAGAGGACAACATAATGGTGGTGGAGCAGATGCTATTTGGCCACATAGCTGGAGTATACCCTCTTCACCAACCTTTAATGGAGTTTCATTAAATAAGTATTCTTGTTCCAACGAATTAAGAACAGTTAGTCAGATGGATGGAATAGGTACTATATGTCATGAGATGGGTCATGTTCTTGGTTTACCTGACTTCTACGATACCGACTATGGTGAGTCGGGAGGACAATCAATAGTGTTGAACTCATGGGATCTTATGTCAAGTGGCAACTATAATAATGAAGCAAAGACACCACCCTACCTATCTTCGCTTGAAAGAAATATGCTGGGTTGGCTTGACCCAATTATTCTAAACCTTGATAGCACAGTATGCACTTTGCCAGCACTTGCTGATAGTAATAAAGCATATAAGGTAAATCTTACCTCTAATGAGTTCTTTTTATTTGAACATAGGACAAAGAAAAAATGGGATGCATACACACCTGGTAAAGGAATGCTTGTTTTTCATGGTGATAATACTCTAATAAATCAATGGATATATTCAAGAATTAACCAAATAAACATAAATCCTACAAATAGGGGTTTCTTTATACTTCCTGCCTATGGTGACTCCACTAATGTTAGTACTACCAGCACTACTTATCCTGGTTCTGAAAATATTACTTCATTTATTGGTTCAAAACTAAAAAACTTTACCCCAAGTGGAAAAACTTTAATTAATATTGCTTATGGTCAAGATTCTATACTAAATTTTATTTATTTCGGCAATACCCCTACCCTAACAGTTCTTCCAATAACTAATTCAAATCCAACATCAGCAACACTTAACGGAGAAGTTGTAGGAATGGCAGTAACCTCAATGGGATTTGAGTATAGAGCAATTGGTCAAACAAACTTTATACAAGAAACCTCCCCTACTAACCCTGTCCAAATAACAATAAGCAACCTAGTACCAAACTCAAATTACGAATATAGATTGTTTTGTGTTTCACCACTTGGTACCTTATATTCGAATACAGAAACCTTTATAACAGATTGTGGAATAAGTCTTAACCCTCCCTTTACAGAGGGATTTGAATCTTTATCAACCTGTTGGAATATTATATCATCGCAAGGAGATAACTTCGAAATAGTACCCTCTGGTGGATTACCTGTATGCTCCCCACATGGAGGAACAAATATGCTTAAATATAATTCTTATAATGTAACCTCTAATGAATGGACTGCATTGATTAGTCCAAAGGTTATATTCCCTAGTTATTTCTACGATATTAGTTTTTGGATATATCGTTCTAATGGTATGCATACCAAGTCTGATGAAGTTGTAGAGGTATATATCAACTCATCTAAATCATTTAAAGGAGCAAGAAAGATAGGTTCTATCTCCAATGATAGGTTGACAGATCCAACAATGAGTGCTAATGGTTGGTATAATTATATATGCAATATTGGAGTAGAATCGGTTGGCCAGTCGTATATTATACTAAAAGCAATATCAAAAAGAGGTTATAACATATATATTGATGACTTTTCGGTTGTTTCATCACAATACCTTGCACCGATACTAAAAACCGATTCAATAACAAACATAACACATAATTCAGCAACTATTCACAGCTCATTTTATCAGGGAACAGAAACAATTATCTCAAAAGGAATTGAATATAAACCATCCTTTGCAACCAATTGGGACTCTGTTACGGTTCAAGGTAATACAACCCCATACTCAATTACATTATCTTCTTTAATTCAAAACCAAAATTACTACCTTAGACCTTATGCACTAACACCAACAGGTAAAAAATACTCCCAAACCATTGATACATTTATGACCCTACCACTATCCATGCCGGTAGTAATTACCGATACATCAATATTTATTAATCCAAGTTCGGTAAGAGTTTATGGATCTTATGACCAAGGTTCTTATCCAATTCTTACAAGTGGTTTCAAATACAAACCAACCACCTCAAACACATGGACTACAATTACCCAAGCAAGCAACCAACCAATATATAATAACATAATAAACAATTTGCTAGCCAATACTACCTATCAATATAGAGCATTTATAACAAACTATATAGGAACAACCTATGCAGAGTTTAAAACCTTCACTACCCAGCAAATTCCAATCACATTAGGAGAAGTAATAACAATGCCGCCATTCCACAATTCGGATTCAATACTACTAAGAGGATATCTAATAAATACAGGTTATGCAACAAGCAATATAGAATTAGGTTTTGTATATTCTCAAAATCCTAACCCAGAAATCAGCCAGGTAACAACCACCAAAATAACCTACCCATACACTCCTACTGTAACTGACTTTGAAACTATGATAATAAATCCATGTTTAAATAACGATACCTATTACTATAGAGCATATATTACAAACCAAGTAGGTACTTATTACGGAGAAGATATAAGTGTTTATTGTTCAGGACTAAATTTAACAGATCCAAGCACAATCTCAATCAACCTCTACCCTAACCCAACCTCTTCAAGCTCTAAATTAGAAATCGATAATATAGATGGTCAGGTAGAAATTACCATAACTGACATAAGAGCAAGAATAATAAAAACAATAAGTACAAAAGCTAATAATAAATTAGAAGCCACAATTGATCTTACAAGCCAACCAAAAGGGATTTATTTTATTAGTATAGTTACTGAAAATACAAAGAGAACAGAAAAACTTATTCTTAAATAAAAGAAAAACCCATCTAATTATTTTTAGATGGGTTTTTTGTTTGGAAATGCTAAGGTTTATTGCTTAATGGTAAAAATACCAGCACCCTATCTTTTCTTTGCTCTAAGCATCTTCATCTTTGCAGACTCAGTTAGCTTAGTATTGTAAATCTTCTTAGGTGTAGTTGGAGTTCCTGCTATTGTAAATTCCATTACCTTTAAAGAACCAACAGTATCATTACTAATCGAATTACTTGGCTGACCAATTGGGAAAACAGTTGTTGAAGGATTAACCCCATAGATAGGAGTA
>DUQY01000117.1 GCA_012837565.1 Bacteroidales bacterium
AAACAAAATACATAACCACACCAAATAATAATAATAATTAATACCATATTAATAGTAGAAAAAAATAAATAGTTGTACATTTGCTAAACTAAAGATCAAAGAATATGAATAGAACCAGTTTTATTGCAAATCTTCAAGATAGTTTAATAAACAATTGGGACAGCCCAGCACTATCTGATTTCAAAGTAGAGTCAAAGAGTTTTGCAGAGGTAGCTAATCAAATCGCAAGACTTCATACCTATTACAAAGAATGTAAAATAGAAAAAGGAGATAAGATTGCTCTTTGTGGTAGGAACTCAAGCAATTGGGTTATTTCTTATTTCTCAATTCTAACATATGGAGCAGTAGCTGTTCCTATTCTTAATGAGTTTAAGCCAGAGTCAATTTATAACCTAGTAAACCATTCTGAGGCTAAAATACTTCTTGTAGGAGATGTGATATGGGAAGTTATGGATAAAACCATGATGCCAGACCTTCATGCAATAATTCTAATACAGGATTTCAGTCTTGTGGCTTGTGCTGACTGCGAATATGAAAAAGCATTTGAAAAACTAGAAGCACTTTTCTTAAAGAAATACCCAAATGGCTTTTCAAAAGAAGATGTAAACTATGAAAAAGATAGCCCAGAAGAATTAGCAATGATAAGTTATACCTCTGGCACATCTTCAATGTCGAAAGGAGTAATGATATCCTATAAAGCCCTTAACTCCAATTTGCTATTTGCAACAGATACTATGCCCTTTATGAAATCAGGATGCAGTATACTTTCAATATTACCAATGGCACATATGTACGGATTAAGCTTTGAGATAATATTCCCTTTCGTAGCAGGAGTTCACACGCATTCCCTAACCAAGGTGCCAAGCCCTCTAATAGTAGCCGAGGCATTTGCAAGAGTTAAGCCCGACCTTATTATTGCAGTGCCACTAATAATTGAAAAGATATACAATAACAAAATCAAACCATCAATAGAAAAGCCATTAACTAAGCTATTACTTAAAACGCCAATAATAAACCATATAATAAAGAAGAAAATACTTAATTCTCTAAACCAAGCCTTTGGAGGGAAGTTCTATCAAATAATAGTTGGAGGAGCAGCCATTAATCAAGAAGTAGAAGCATTCTTTAAGGACATAGGATTCAAATACACAGTAGGCTATGGCATGACAGAATGTGCTCCAATCCTAAACTACTCAGATTGGTCAACCTTTGTACCAGGCTCATGTGGAAGACCAGTAGCAAGAATGGAAATCAGGATAAGTTCTAAAGATCCACAGAATATAGTAGGGGAGATACAAGCAAAAGGAGATAATGTTACTATGGGATATTATAAAAACCCAGAAGCAACAGAAGCAGCATTCACAAGCGATGGTTGGCTTAAGACAGGCGACTTAGGGATAATAGACAGAGACCAAAACCTATTTATCAAAGGCAGAAGCAAGAATATGATACTTAGCTCTAACGGTAGTAATATCTATCCAGAAGAAATAGAAGACATCCTAAACTCCAACCCATACATACAAGAAAGCATTGTTTTGGAAGAAGAAGGAAAGATAGTAGCCCTAGTATATCTTGACCAAGACAAATTAAAACATTATAAGATAGACCTAACACGTTCCCTACATATAATGAAAGTAATTAAAGGAGTAGTAAACAAGAAACTACCATCATATAGTCAAATCTCCTATATCTACATTAAAGAAGAAGAGTTTGAAAAGACACCAAAACGCTCAATCAAGCGTTATCTATACACAACAATAAAAGATCAAAACATTAAACAACCAAAGACAAAAGAATAATATGCGAAAGCTAATCATTATAATCGTTGCCCTACTAGGTTATGCAACAAACTCAGTATCTCAAAACGTTTACAACGAAAAATTAGATGCGTCCAAAACCATAAAAGAAGCAATCATCCAAGCCGAAAAAGAAAGCAAATACATACTAGTAGTAGCAGGAGGAAACTGGTGTAAGTGGTGTCTTATGTTCGATGAGTTCATCACAACCAACCAAGCAGTAAACAAAACCATTGTCGACAACTTCATCCTTATCCACGTCAACTATTCCAAACAAAACCCAAACCCCAAAGCCATGGAAACACTTGGCTATCCACAGCGTTTCGGTTTCCCAGTCTTTATAATTCTTAACGAAAAAGGCGAGCGCATCCATACCCAAAACTCCGCCCACCTCGAACAAGGCGAAGGCTATTCAGAAAAAGAAGTAATAACTTTTCTTAATCATTGGAACAAGAAAGCAGTAGAAACTGTGCCAAAGAAGTAGGACTGAAGTCTATATAATCATTTGATTAAACTCTGCGATTTCTTTTGGGTTTTCTTAGCCTTAATGCTAATTGATTGTGATTTCTTAGTTTGTTATTTCCTGACTTTGACTAATCTTTTTACCATATTTCTTATTAATTACCATATCAGATTATTATAGCTTTTTGGGCACTTTGTAGTGTGTAGCAAAGTAAAGTTATTTGTTTTTGCTACATGTATGTACGCAGAAAATCAAATACAATGAGCTTTGTTAAGTTGAGAGAGCATTTATTATAATCAAAAGGGAAGGGTTAAGACTCCAAATTTTGTTTTCTATCTTCTAATACTATTCATAAAAACAAGCCCGAAAACAAGACAAAATTAAAACGCTATAATAATTTACTAAAACGCCGTTTTAAAAAAATGAAACGGCGTTTCAAGAAATTAAAACGGCGTTTCATAAAGACCCCGTCTTTTTTTATTTATGTCCCACCTTTTTTTATTTATGTCCCACCTTTTTTCACAAAGATCTACTCATGATTTTGATAAGTCTTTTTACTATATTTTTCAATTAACTGCCATATAAAATGATTAAAAATATCCATCAAGCCAAAATGGGCTATATATTAAGCTTGACAGGATAGGGGCGTTTAGTCTACCGGTTACAAGTGATGCTTGCGATACCGAAAAGGAATGTAAGCCTAATTAAGGTTGGGTTTAAGAAGATTGTTTTCAAGGCTGATAATAAGCTAAGAAAGGAAATGGGTGATGTGAGATTTTTTAGGATGACTGCTAATAGGATATTGAAGTAGACTTATTTCCTTCCAAAGTCGGCTGGGATTTCTCCCCATTTGTCGGTATGCCACTTTAGGATTTTGGTGGTATAGGTGTTTTCTTTAAGCCATTTCTCTGCTCTTTCGATGTAGAGGAATAGATCTTCGGTTTCGGCATTTCTTTCGAGCTTGGTTTTGCATTTCTTTTGCTTGACCCATAGCATTGCATTGACGCTGTCGGTATAGACTGGTACTTCAAGGTTATGGCGTTTGAGATAGGATAGGCCATGAACTAAGCCGAGGAACTCTCCTATATTGTTTGTGCCGTAGGGGTGAGCATAGTGGAATAGGCGTTTCTTGGTTCTGGTGCTTACTCCTTGGTATTCCATCTTGCCTGGGTTTCCTCCACAGGCTGCATCGGTTGATATGCTTTCCATTATTGGGGAGCCGACTGATGGGTTGGTTTTTGTTGTTTGTGTTTTCTTGGCGTTTGCGTATAGGTGTTTCTCTGGTTTTTCTTTAAAGGCAAATTGTGCTGCAGCTTTGCTTTCAAATGATTTGTACTGTGCTCCTTCATAGCCTTTGATTTGTTTCTGACATTCTTCCCATGTTTCGTATATGCCTGATTTTATGCCTTTCCAGACTACGTAGTATTTTTGTTTTTTAGCCATTTTCTTAGTTCGTTTTCTATCTTATTAGGGTTATGTCACCACTTTTGCTGTACTCTCTGCCTTGTCCACATTGGACAGTGAAACGGTAATAATATACTCCTGCTTGGCAGTCTTTTCCTCTGTAGGTTCCGTCCCATGCTTGGTTGGGGTCTGTGCTTGAAAAGACTTTCTCGCCCCAGCGGTCGAAGATTAGGAATTCTATTTTCTCTATATATTCTCCTGTTACTCTTATCTCATCGTTTTTCCCGTCTGAGTTGGGAGTGAATATGTTTGGTATAAATATGTTTGGCTCGCCACAGTTTATGATTTCCACCTTTATTCTTATGCTATCGTTATAGTTGCATCCGTTGTTGTCGGTTGCATATACGTTATAGGTTATTGAAGTTAATGGTGCTGCTATTGTTTTTGGTAGGTTTGGTTTTTTTATATAGGTTGTTGGTGACCACTGGTAAGATATACCTTCTATATCGGTGCAGAAAAGAACTATGTATTGTCCATCGTAGATATCTGTTTCGGAGGCTCCTATTTCAAAGTCATGGAATATATCTTTATTGATTAGAGTTATTGTGTCGTATGCTTTGCATCCGTTTTGGTCTGTGGTAGTAACCCAATATGTACCAATGCATAGGTCGGTTATTGTTTGGGTTTCTTTTCCGTTATTCCAAGTATAGACAAATGGTTGTGTTCCTCCTGCTATGTTTGCAGTTGCTTCCCCTTTGCAGGCTTCAAGGCAGTTGAGGTCTTTCTTTGTTATAATGGTTATGTAATTTGAGTCGTTGACTATTTCAATTGTATCTGTTATTTTGCAGTTGTTATTATCGGTAATTGTGAATATATATTCTGATGAGCATAGGTTGTCCAATATAAAACTAGTTGATAAGTTTGACCATAGTACAGAATGGTTTGGTGTTCCTCCTGTTGGATTCAAAGTTATGTTGGCAGTGCATATCCCTTCGCAAGGGTTGCTGGTTTTTGTGAAATTAAAGCCTAGTTGATTGGCACTTGTAATAGTAAAGTTTAGGGTGGATTTGCAACCTCTATCGTCGGTAACTGTTACCGAGTAATTGCCGGAATGAAGGTTGTTAATTGTTGGAGATATTCCCTCTGTGTTATTGCTCCATTCAAAATAATGAGGGCTTATTCCTCCATTAAGAAATATGGTTGCTGTTCCATTTGAGTCTCCATAGCATAATATATCTGTTTTTTTTAAGTCCAGACCCGTGCCTGTGAAATCTATCCAAATGCTATCTATTCCATAGCATCCACTCTCTTCAACCCTAATATAAATATATTGGCTATGCATAAGATAAACAATAGTTTCATTTGAGGTTGTGTCTTCATTTATTAGGTTTACGAAGTTGAGATTATTTGAAAACTTATAGCTTGAATAGTTTTGATTTGGGACTACTATATCAAGTGGACTGTCGCATGTTGTTATGCTATCTTGCAAGTCAATATCAAGATATCTAATCTCAACTCTCTGTCTGATTGTGTCTACACAGTTGCCATCACTTATGATTAAATAGAAATCGGTTGGCTCATTAATTATTGCAAATGGGTTTGGAATTGAAGCATCGGTAAGAAGGTTTGCAGGTTGCCATTGCATTGTTATGTTTTGGGAAGAAATTGGTGGTATTCCTATTTGAATTGGAGTGTTTGGACAGGTATAAACTGTGTCGATTGACCTTGAGGAATTACCTAAAACAAGAATTCTATGTATTATTGTGTCGGAACTAACGCAGCCACCTGACATATATGCAATTAGTTTAATATCGTAAAAGCCACCATTATTAAATGTATGAGTAGGGTTTGTTTCAACAGATGTTGTTCCATCTCCAAAGCTCCAAAGATATGATGTTCCTCTTCCGTAATTGAGGAAATTTATTGTTTGGGGAGCACATCCAACTTGAGGATATTCAAATTCCGCAACTGCAAAGTCATCATGTATATTGATTTTGAAAACGGCAGCATTGCAATTATATGAGTTATTAGTTCTACTATGAACGCTATCAGGAAAGGTTGGGAAAGCCTGACTTGCCGCACATCCTGCGCAAGCTGCTTGATAGATATTGCTAAATTTATCATACCTACTTGTTCCTCCATCAACGTGGTCTGCAACTCCATTGGCTCCAAAGAAGGTTGCAAATTCTAAGTTCGATGCATCAGAAGATAGAGACATAATATAGAAATCTTTATTATCGGTAGTTGGATAATGTGCATCTAATGTTGTTTCTAGGTTTCTAGTGCTTAAACTCCCCATTGAACCCCAGCCAGAGATGTAAATTCTTCCACAAACATCAACATTAAAGGCAGATGGAGATATGTTTGGATTGCCGTTATTCGATGCTCCAAATACAGTACTCCATATTCTTGTTTGAAGATTAGGACTTAGCTTTGCTATAAACTGACCAGTATTAGGGTGGTTATAGGAAGCATTAAAAATTAAGCTTGAACCTAAAGCATGTGTTTGACCAAATATATGAGGGTTGTTTTCTTTATCTGTTCTAACAAAATAGGCTTGGTCTTTTTGGTTTGATCCGAAATATGTTGAAGCAATTATCTTGTCTCCATTATATGAAATTAGGGAAACAAAGCCATCTGTTTTTCCTCCATTAAAGGTTGGTGAAAAGGAATCAGGAGTTGTTGGGAAATCATGTGAGACAGTTCCCCCTGCAACATATAACCTATATTCTTTATCGGTGTCAATGGAATAAACAGCATCATCATTACTTCCTCCAATATAGGATGAGAAAAGCATTGTTGAAAGGGAATTGTCGAGTTTAAATACAACTCCTTCTTGACCTCCTGCAGAATAGGGTTGAAATGAATTGATAGTTGTTGGGAAATCGGTAGAAAATGTGCAAGAGCCTACATATATATTGTTTAAGTCATCAGTAATTAATTCTCCTCTTGCTCCATCTCCATAATTACAATATAGAGAGTCGTTCCCAAAGTAAAGGGTATTGCCTAAATTATATCTATTTTTAAAGTTTATGCCATCGTTCTTTGTCCCTCCAACATAGGTTGACGCAATTAGACTTGTTCCATCACTGCTAAATTTAGATATATATATGTCTGAGCCATTATGAAGGAGAATTGATCCATCATATACTGTTGAGTCGCCTCCCATAAAGGTTTGCTGGAAGGCATTAGGAGTTACAGGGAAGTTATTGCTTCCCGTTGTGCCGAAAACAATTAACTCATCAAACTCATTAACAATTAAACTATGGGGCATATCTCCACTTGAACCTCCTAAATATGTGGAGAATAAAAGCTCAGTCCCAGTTGCATTAAATTTTGAAATGGATACATCCCACTGACCTTGAGCAAAATTAGTTTGGAAAGCACCAAGGGTTGTTGGATATCCTACACCATTAACAATTCCTCCAAGGTATGCATTACCTTCCTTGTCGTAGGTTGCAGTAAAGCCCCAGTTGTCGGCAAGAGAACCAGAATAGGTTGAGAAAATAAGAGTAGGGTCAATAATTAAATCGTATTGAGAGTTATAATCTCCAATCTTATATGTTATGACTTTATCTTTTAAAACAAACTCTGCCTCAATTTCAATTTGTTTATCGTTTATTGTTTGGTAGGCAAAGGGTTTTACTTCAATAATTTCTCCAACTGAGGTTTGTAAAACGATATTCCCTTTTCTAAGTTTTATTATATCAATACCTTCATAAACCACAGCAATATCTTCAACTTTTCCTCCTTTATGAATAATGAAATCGTGCTTTAGGTTTAAGTTATTTGAATATACCATCCAATCAATATCCTTATAGACTTCTTTATACAATAAATTACTATATGCATAAGTCTTACTTGCCCACTTTGATTTATCTTTGCCTATGTAATAATTATAGTACTCATCGCTTTTATTTTGAGGTAATATGTTTTTTGGAGTTTTAGAGTTAAGAAGTTTTAGTTTGAAGGAGTGGTTGTTTAATAATTCTTTTTCGTGTTTTATTTGCGAGCCTTCTTCATTATCTGACCCATGTTGGCATTTTGTCCTGTTTTCCGATAATAATATAGTAATACCATCATTCTCTATGTATGAAAAACCGTTCTTTAAGGTCGATTTGTATAGGATGTGTTTTTCCCACTGCCCTTTATTTTCAATAAATTTCAGATTATTCTTTTGGTTTTCAACACAAAAAACTATATTTGCAAATGAAATGAACAATATTGTGAATAATAAAATAAAGTATTGGGTTTTCATATTAACGGCGTTTGATAAGTGCAAATATATAAAAAACAAATCAAATCATGAACAAGAAAATAATATATATAGTCTTTAGCCTATTAGTAATTAGTTTTTCAGCTAATGCACAGTTTAAAATTGGAGCAACTGTAGGTGTACCTTTTAAACTAAATACTATTAATATAAATGATGTTGATATTGAAAACTCTCGACCTTTCAATCTTGGCATTGTAGCAGAGACAATGTTTCCTCCTTTTGGTATAGGCTTTGAAGTTTCTGCCCTTTACGAGCTTGAGAAAATAAATGGAGAGAATATTGCTAAGGCTGTTCATATTGGATATATTATTTTCCCTTTAAATTTCAAATGGAAAGTAGGAATGAAGCACTTAAAGGTGTTTGCAAAGGCTGGTCCAACTTTGTCAATAGCGATTCATGATTCAGGAAATATTGAAATGGAACGTAATGGAATCTCATTTAGAAACTTTAAACCTAAACCCTTAAACTTTGGCTTTAATGTTGGAGTTGGTCTTGAAATTATGT
>DUQY01000118.1 GCA_012837565.1 Bacteroidales bacterium
ACAATAAACTTCATATCTGTATTTTGTTATATTAATTAATTATTAGTTAGCAAAAATAAAACCTTTTCTATTATAAACCAAAGTATAAGAGGTTTATTTACTAACAGGCTTTGTAAATAAATATCTAATATCTTATATAGGGTTTAGTCCCTACTGCTTTTGAGAGAAATAATAAGATGCTGGTTTTAGGAGATTGTCGAAAGCAAAGTATTGAAGGACTAACGTGTCTTTGCTGCCATCCATTATTCCATACATCCTGTTTATATCAAATATCTCGTAGAAGTCATCCTTATCATGCTCGCTTACCCATGTGTCTTCATTCATCTTCATATAGGTTCTAAGGCTTTTTGTTTTTCCGTCTTTGTCCTTAACTGTGAAAATAAAGCTTGGTTTTTGAGAAAAAATAGTATCTCTTTCAACTTGTGGTATATTCTTTTCTATCCTTTCAAAGCTAAGATCTATGAAGCTGGAAATAAGCGATGTTACTTTTAGGGTATCGAAGCTTGTTAGGTTCTTATTCTCTTTTAGCATCTTGAAATGGAAGGTTTCTCCTTCACTATATATTTCAAATCCTTCTTCTTCCAAATGAGGTATTTCAACCTTTATGGATGCAATATTGCTTGGGTGGTACTTGAAAATGGTATGTGTTTTCCAATCATCTGGGTCAGCATCGAAACGAGTTGATAGGTAACCTCTGAAATTAGGGATATGAATAACGCAAGGGTTCTGAGTTCCTTTCACTATCATATAAGTTCCCATATTGTCCATGGTTTGGCTACCAACATATAGGGTCTTGTCGAATTTCTCTTTCTTGAAAAGTTTAATGAAGCCTAAGTTGATATAGTAGCTTTGGGAGTAAATATCAATTCTTACGTGTCTTGCTGAAAGTTGTTTGATGATATTGGCATGTGCTGATTTTGCAACAGGTTCTCTAACCCTCATATCTCTAAGGGTTTCGAGTAGGGTCTTAACCATTTGGGGAGCTGCCACAAACTCATTATTCACCATCCAAACGCTATCATTTGTTTTTGTTAGCTCACTCTTGTATCCATCTCTGTCTTCCATAACAATCCTAACAACTTTTTTTGTGTCTTCGATATGAAAGTTCTGTGCTATGGTTGAGGTCTTTTGATTCGATACAACAATTGTAATTATCAATGTAAGTACAATAATTATTCCAATTATTATTAAATTCTTTTTGTTTCGGCTTAGTTTCTTCATAAATTCAAATTATTCTTTTTTCTTCTTAGCTTTTAACTTTGCTTTTGATAATAGATTAGGCTTTTCTAACACAAACTTCCTCTTTCTTAGCAGAGATATAATAAACCCAATAAGTATAACTAATATTATAGGTAGCCCTATATTTATTATTTGCCAAAATGTTTTCTCTCTTTCAGCCTTTACATCGTCAAGTTTCCTCATCACAATTTCTCTTGAACGTAGGGGTATCATATCCTCATCGCCCGATAGGTAGTTAACGCAGTTTATTAGGAATTCTTTGTTCCCAAACATCTCCCTTGTGTATTTGTCGTAGCCAAGAGGTAGGGGTTGGTTATTTGCAAAGTCGTTCCTTATCACATCGCCATCAGCAATAACAATAATAGCGTTGTTGGTGTCGCACTCACCCTTAAAGGCAATCATTTCGTTGCTTTCCATTTCAGGAGTTAAACGGTGACGGAATGCAGAAATAAACTCTCCTTCCAAAAGCATCGCAATAGGTAGGTTGGAAAGCGTGAAAAGCCTTGCATCCTGTCTTTGTTTAAGTATTTCCAAAGAAACAATGGCAGGGGTATTCATTATCCTGGTATTGTTGGAGGAATAGAGTAGGGGAGTTTTTACTATATTGTTTTGAATGGTATCTATGCTACTAACAAACTGGAACTTAACAGGGTTAATTTTTTCTGTAATAATATGGTTGGCATTAGGGCTAGCAATAGGGAAGAAGTTCCACGGGTAATATGTAAACTGGGGTGTATTATCTCCGTAAACCCCTGTTACTATTGGCACCTTAGAGCATTGCATATCCATTACAAGATTAGTATTAAGCCTAACTCCATAACGGAATAGTGGGTCTTCAATTCCTGTAAAATTGCTTATAGCATAGGTCTCTCCCTTTGTTTGAACACTATCCATTGAGCAAAGAAGTGGGTCAACTAAGAAAAGGACTTTCCCGCCATGCATAATGAACTGATCCAGTATATAAAGGTCTTTATATGAGAATACTGATAGAGGTCTTGCAATAATTAGGGTCTCGTATAGGTTTCTAAACTTAACCTCATTAGGTCGTAGGGAGTCGTAAGTTCTTTCGGTAAGAGCATTAAGTCTTTCGTTAATAGTAACAGTGTCAACAGCATAATAGTCATTAATCCCATTAACAAAGTCCCATATATAATCAAGCTCCCATTCACCATGACCCCTAATAATTCCAATCTTGCTTTTAACAGTATTGGTTAGTTCTCTAAGGGTTGCATATATATTATACTCTAAGTTCTGAACAGAGCTATTAAGTATTTCTTGTTCTCCTGTTCCTTTTGAGCTAATAAGAGAAATGGTCTTGGTCTGCCCCTTATATGTAATTTCAAGATAAGGGAACATATACTGGCGAACCTGCCCATCCTTTTGTTGGGTAGTCTTTAAGATTGGTTGGAAGCCTTTCTCAAAAAGTCTTTGGTAAAATTCAGCCTGCTCCTTTTGATCTTTGAAGTCATTAGGATTACGAAACTCAAACTCAATATTCTTGTTGTATGAACGGAACTGATGAATCATTTCCTTGGTCTCGTTTCTTAATCTCTTATAGTCAGCAGGAATTTCACCCTCCAAGTAACAACGTATAAAAACAATATCATCAACCTCTTTCAAAAGCTTTTTGCTAGATTGTGAAAGGGTATAACGTTTTTCGCTCGTTAGGTCAAGCCTAGTAAACATATAGAACCCAACAATATTAAGAAAGACAATTATAACCAATCCAACAACTAATTGTAGGATATGTGAACGCTTAACATCTGTTTTGGCGTCTGGTTTAGCAAATATCTTTGTTATAAAATTAAATTTCTTCATCTATTCTATCTCCTTATTTCTTCCAATTTCTACTTTCCAAACTAATCTTAGTAAGAAGCAAAAAGAACGCCATAGCACTAAGATAATAAATAACATCTCTTGAATCAATCACACCCCTACTAATCGACACATAATGGTGATTAATACCAATAGATTTTATGATAAGATCTGCAGATCCAAAAATGCCTAAACTAGTTATGGCATCGAAGCCAATATAGGTGAAAGCTGAAAAAAGAACAGCTATAATAAAAGCAATGATTTGGTTATTGGTAATTGAGGAAGCAAAAATCCCGATAGCAACAAAAACACCACCAAGGAAGATTAAACCAATATAAGAACCAATAATACCACCAAGGTCAAGGTTGCCCTTAGGAGAGCCAAGATTGTAAACCGCAACAACATAAACCACAGTAGGCAGAATGGTTAGAACAACAAGACAAAGACCTGCCAAAAACTTAGCTGCAATAATTGAAATATCGGTTAAAGGCTTGGTTAAGAGTAGTTCAATTGTACCGTTTTTTCTTTCCTCTGCAAACATCTTCATGGTAATTGCAGGAATAATAAAAAGAAAAACCCAAGGAGCAATCATAAATAAACCATCAAGTCCTGCGTATCCAAACGACAAGACATTAAATTCCATAGGCAAAATCCAAAGAAATAGCCCCATCACAACAAGGAAGACAATTATAGTAATATAACCGATAAGTGATGAAAGAAAACTATTTAACTCTTTTAAAAACAATACGTACATTGGCTTTCTTATTAGTAAATATTTCAAATTACAACTTGCAAACTTACAAATATTTTTTGAAATATATGGTATTTTTCTTTCCCTTAGCTTATAGCATAAGTTTATAGTATTAATCTTAGTTTAAAACCTCCTTGGGTCATGG
>DUQY01000119.1 GCA_012837565.1 Bacteroidales bacterium
CGCATTGCAGAACGTTCAGGAATGAAGATAGTAAATCAATACAAACGTCCAGTCCTAAACAGAACAGAAAAAGACAAAGGCGCCTACGCTGAAATAATATTTCACTTAAAAGAAAAATAAAGGATGTGGCATTAACAATTAATCAAAAACACAGTATTCAAGAGACTTTGAAAAATAGTCTTCATAATAAATTTAGTAGATATAATCCTGAGCCTGCTGTAATGCCCTTTCATACTCGTTTGTTGGGTAAGGATAGATTGGCTTTGTATTCTTTTATTCATTCTTTAAATACGAGCTTTGGAACTTCTATTTTTGAACCTGTTGCACTTGCTTTAGGGAAAACAATGTTTGACAATTCATTAAACCAAGCAACTGCTGGAAAGTTAATAAGTAAAAAATCAGAAGAGGTTATTCAAGATATTATGAATAATCTTATTGCTGGAAGGACTAAACCAAATAAAAAAGAAGAAATAGAAAGAATAAGAGAGGTTTGTCAAGAGGGTGAAATGATTGTTGTTAAACCTACTAAGGTTGATGTATGTTTTTCTAATAATGATAATAGTTTTTATTTGTTTGATATCAAGACGGCAAAACCAAATATGGGAGGGTTCAAAGAGTTTAAAAGAACTTTATTAGAGTGGGTTGCTGTAACTCTTTCTGAAAATCCAAAAGCAAATATCAATACTCTTATTGCAATTCCTTATAATCCTTATGAACCTAAACCTTATTCTCGCTGGACGATGGCAGGAATGTTAGATTTGGAAGCTGAATTAAAAGTTGCAAATGAATTTTGGGATTTTATTGGAGGAGAAGGTGCTTATAATGATTTATTAGATTGTTTTGAAAGAGTAGGAATAGAGATGAGAGAAGAAATAGACGAATACTTTTCTCGATTTAAATAACAACTTTAACCATCAGTTTACTAAGATTTATCACCTATATCTTTTATATTCATTAGAATTTATTCATAATTTTGAGGATTGAATCATTAGTCTTCATCAAGATGCGATTTATAAAGAAAATTCGTACTCATTGGGACGATATGCAAGAGAAATGGTTTTTTTCTATTGTTGATGTTGTTAGTGTTTTGAGAGATACTGACCGTCCTCGTAAGTATTGGAGTGACCTAAAAGCTAAATTAAAGAAAGAAGGAAGTGAAACCGTTACAAATTGTAACGCTTTGAAATTACAAGCTACTGATGGTAACAGGTTTCTCTTATTTGAAAAACATAAACACTGCTACTGCGAGGAGGAAGAAGGCGAAGATTTTTTTGAAGACTTGGGCTGGGAGTTTCATGCCGAGTTTTGTTCCCCATAGGGTGCCAAGGACTATGCCGATTGCTATAAAGACTGCATACATAATATTTAGGTGTCCGTTTTGGACGTAGATAATGATGCTGGGTAAACCTACTGGGAGTTGTAGGGCGGCAAGTGAGGTTGCGGCTGCGGCTTTGGGGCTATAATGTAGTATTGCTACTAAAATGGGGACTATTACTATGCCTCCGCCTTTTCCAAACATGCCTGCAAAAACTCCTGCTCCCAATCCTATAATGATATAGACCCAAAATGCTTTCTTTAGTTGGGGTCTTTCATCTAAGTGTATCTTATCTTTTACTTTTTCTTTGTTTTTTTTGAGTAGTGATGGGATGTCAAAATAGAGGGTTGCAATATAGAGTAGGATAAGGACATAGAGTTTGGTTAGAAAGGCCTCGCTTATATTTACTGCGAGTTCTCCTCCTATAAATGAGCCAAGGAATAGTCCGAGTGCTATAAGTAAGGAGTCTTTGACTACAATCATTCCTGCTTTGTAATAGGCTATGACGCCTAACATTCCTACTGGTAGTATCATGGCGGTTAGGGATATTGCATTGGCGTCTAAGATGTTCATGCCAAAGAAGAGGATTATGCATGGCACCATTAGTATTCCGCCTCCTATTCCAAATAGGCCTGATAAGATTCCTGTTAATATTCCGAGTACGACAAATGCTATTTCTATCATTTAGTGGTTTATTGATTAGTTTTTCTTTGTTTTGATGGCAAAATTAGGTTATTTTTATAAACATATCAACTCTTGGGATTAAAAGATATGTGAGAAAAACACATTTATTGATTTTTTTTGATTATTATTTAGTTTTTTATTTATCTTTGCTGCCTATAAGAAGATGTTTAAACCAATCTAACATATATTTTATGACAAAAAAAATTACTTCTTTAGC
>DUQY01000120.1 GCA_012837565.1 Bacteroidales bacterium
AGATTCAATGACATTTAATATGGGACAATGGTTAAGCGTTCCATTTATAGTTGCAGGAATTATTATTTTATTTTTATCAACCAGATACCAATTAGGAGGTAAACTAAATTTATCTAAATTGGTTCAAAAAGAAGAGAAGAAAAAGAAATGAAAAAACTTATATTAGTACGTCACGGAGAAAGTGAGTGGAACAAAGCAAACCTATTTACAGGTTGGACAGACGTTGGTTTGTCAAAAAAAGGAGTACAAGAGGCTTATGAAGCAGGTAAAACACTTAAAGAAAATGGTTTTGCACCTGAAATATGCTTTACTTCCTATTTGAAAAGAGCTATAAAGACCTTAAATAACATCCTTGATTCAATGGATATGGACTATCTACCAGTTGAAAAATCATGGAGATTAAACGAAAAACACTACGGAGCATTACAAGGTTTAAATAAAAAAGAAACTGTTGATAAATACGGCGAAGAGCAAGTTTTGCTTTGGAGAAGAGGGTTTGATGTTCAATCACCTATTCTTGATGAAAACGATGAACGTGCACCTTCTTTTGATCCAAGATATAAAGGCATTGACAAAAAAGACCTACCTTTAACTGAATCACTTCAAGACTGCATCGATCGCCTAATGCCTTATTTCCAAAACAATATTCTAAAAGCTTTTGAAACTCATGATGAAGTTATAGTTGTTGCACACGGTAATTCTTTAAGAGGAATAGTTAAGACCCTAAAAGGAATGAGTGATGACGAGATAATTGCCTTTAATATTCCAACAGGAATACCTTATGTGTTTCATTTGAATGAAAAATTAGAACTAGTGAAAGACGAGTTTATTGGAGATGCTGAAACCATTAAGAAATTGATGGAAGCAGTTGCAAACCAAGGAAAGAAATAGAAAGAAATCAATAAAATCTAAGCGTATTTAAACTAAGAAGTTTGAGTATATAACTTAGCTTTATCAATGGTAGCAAAAATAAAACACGATTATTTTTGCTATTGTTGATAATAAGATTACTTTTGCATTTATAAATGTGGAAAGATTTGAATTGATTGCAACCACAAAAAAAAATGCTAAACCATTTTTGATAATATCAATTCTGTTTTTTCCATTTTGTTGATTTAATAATTCTAAAACAAAACAAGATGGCATATTTTTTTACCTCTGAATCCGTTTCAGAAGGACATCCCGACAAAGTATCGGATCAAATTTCAGACGCTTTATTAGATGAATTCTTGCGTCACGACCCCAATTCAAAAGTTGCTTGCGAAACCTTATGTACAACAGGACTTGTTGTTCTTAGTGGCGAAGTTAAGTGTAAAGGATATATTGACGTTCAGGAAACGGCAAGAAAAGTTATACGTAACATAGGCTACACTAAAGGAGAATATATGTTTGAAGGTAATTCCTGTGGAGTTATCTCAACAATCCACGAACAATCTGGAGACATAAACCAAGGCGTAGAAAGAGAACATCCCGAACAGCAAGGAGCAGGAGATCAAGGAATGATGTTCGGTTATGCTTGTAGCGAAACCGAAGATTATATGCCTTTGTCCCTAATTCTTTCTCACCAACTAATGTCTGAGCTAGCAAAAATCAGAAGAGAAGGAACGCAAATGCAATACCTTCGTCCAGATAGCAAATCTCAAGTAACAATTGAGTACGATAGCAATAACAAACCAATTTCAATTAACACAATCGTCGTTTCAACCCAGCACGATGATTTTGATGAAGAAAAGGTAATGCTAGCTCAAATTCACAAAGATGTAAAAGAAATTCTTATACCCCGAGTTATTGCAATGCAGAAGCGTCAAGACGTAAAAGATCTTTTCAAACATGACTTTATCCTTCACGTTAACCCAACAGGGAAATTCGTTATCGGAGGACCACATGGCGACACAGGTCTTACAGGAAGAAAGATTATTGTTGATACCTACGGCGGAAGAGGAGCACATGGCGGAGGAGCATTCTCTGGAAAAGACTCTTCAAAAGTTGATAGAAGTGCAGCTTATGCAGTTCGTCATATTGCAAAAAACATGGTAGCAGCAGGACTTTGCACAGAAGTTCTTGTTCAAGTAGCGTACGCTATTGGAGTTGCTGAGCCTGTTGGACTATATGTAAACACCAATGGCACTGCAAAAGTAAAAGACGTGAGCGGAGAAATTATGAGAGATGGAATGATAGCAGATAAGATTAATAAACTTTTCGACCTTCGCCCATATTCTATCGTAGAACGCTTTGGACTAAAAAACCCTATCTTCTTACCAACTGCTTCTTACGGGCATTTCGGAAGAACACCCTACGTTGAAACTGTTCAGGTGTTTGAAAATGGAATAGAAACAAGCAAAGAAGTTGGATTTTACACATGGGAAAAACTAGATTACGTAGATAAAATTAAGAAAGAATTTAGTCTATAATTTCAATACAATAATAGATTTTTTCTAATACCAAAGGAGCATAAATAAAAACTATGCTCCTTTTCTTTTATATCAAATATTTTTCGTATATTTGCATAAGTAAATCATTTCATTCTAATTAGTTACTATTTATATAAAGAAACCCCTCCAAAAAGATTAGAATTCTCAATTTCTTACTTCATTTCAAATGATGCACATCATTTACCCCGAAAGATGTA
This sequence comes from Bacteroidales bacterium, assembly GCA_012837565.1. Classification (GTDB taxonomy): domain Bacteria; phylum Bacteroidota; class Bacteroidia; order Bacteroidales; family P3; genus UBA10566. The sequence goes on from DUQY01000120.1 coordinate 2,630, forward strand.
CATCTTTCGACCCAAATGATGTACATCATTTGACTATTGAATCTGCGTTTCAGTAATTTTATACAGCGTTTCAGAAAAATAATACGTTGTTTCAATTAATTATTCCTTTGTTTCATTCAGACTAAATAAGCAATACTGAATTTAAGTGTTAAAGATATTCATTTTGTTTGTGTTAGAACTGCTTTTGGAACCTATAAAGCTGGTGAAAATGGATTAGAAGGAGCTATCCTTGAAACAAAAATACATCATATAATCAAGTGAAATGAGAGATAGATGACGTTTTGTCATAATTGTTTCTTTGGCAAACTATTTGAGATA
>DUQY01000121.1 GCA_012837565.1 Bacteroidales bacterium
CCTGTTCCAAAAGGATTGGTTATTCAGTAATGGTTAATTATTAATGGTTAATGATTAATGTTGGGGCGAACCTATGTGTTCGCCCTTTTTTTGTCCACGGATTTCAGGGATTTTCACGGATTTTACCTTTTACTTTTTACTTCTGACTTTTTTCAGAATATTTTCATCATTATAGAATAAATCTCTATTAGAATACGTATATAATGTAAACAAAATGTTTTTACATATTATTAACTTAATTTTTTTGTTATGAAATCGAAAATTAATTGGATTTTAGGAAATACCGTTGAAAATAATACTTTTTCAATTGGAATATTATTCTTTCGCCTTGTTATTGGGGTGTTGATGTTAACTCATGGCTTTGCTAAGTTAAGTAATTTTGAAATGATGTCAAGTCAATTTCCAGATATTTTGGGAATAGGCAGTCAGTGGAATCTGATTTTGGTTATTTTTGCTGAATTTGGATGTTCAATATTGCTTATTTTTGGTTTATTCACTCGCTTAGCAACCATTCCTTTGATTATTACAATGCTTGTTGCAATTTTTGTGGCTCACGCCTCTGACCCATTTGCAATGAAAGAAATGCCTGTGTTATATTTAGCTATTTATTTCTTTGTCCTAATTGTTGGTAGTGGGAAATTTTCAGTGGATTACTTATTGAATAGGAAATTAAAATAAATAATTTAAAGCTTTATATTAAAATATTATCTGTTATTCTGCTTTAGTTAATTTCTTATTTTGTATCTTTGCCAGAATAATACACAATAACTAAATAATTAAAAATTCTCGATATGAAAAAAATCTTTCTATTAGCTTTGTGTTCTGTTGTGGTTTTTTCATGCTCCACCAAACAAGGTTATAAATCAGTTAATGAGCGTGAGGTTCCAGAGCGTTACGTGAATGATTTGAAAAGGACTCGTCCAAATATTGAAAAGAGAACATGGGAAATGATTGATTCTACTTCCTATAATGTTTCTTTTGTTGAAAATGGCAACCAAGTTAGGGTTAAATACCTAAGAACAGGTACAGAAACTGACTGGATAGTACCTATGGAATATGTTCCTTCACAAATAACAGATTATGTAAATGAAACTTATCCGGGTGCTAAGATAAATGAGGTTTCAATTGTAGATTTCAAAAACAAAAAGACATACCACGCAAAAATCCTTACTAAAAAGAAAGAATCTAAAGTCTTAGAATTTGATTTAAGTGGAGATTATAAATCTGATGTAAACTAATAGATCAGAAATAAACTAATCCCAATCTTCTCCAACAGGGAAGTATTCTCGGAATGATATAAGAGATTGTTTGTCTAATACACGATAAGCAATCTCTTCTTTGTTTTGGTGAGTTCCAACAAGTGTTTCTCCCTTATAGTTCAAGATTGTTGAACATCCCAAATAGTTTAAATTTGCCTTATCAATACCAACCCTATTTACTCCTATTACATAAGCAAAGTTTTCAATAGCTCTACTTACTAAAAGGTTTGTCCATGCAAAGTTTCTTGCAGACTCCCACGATGCGCAGTAAATAGCAATATCATATCCATATTCTCCTTCGTTATAAGTGTTCCTACACCATGATGGGAATCTAATATCGTAACAAGTTAGAAGGGCAATATTCCATCCCTTGTAGTTCACTATTTTCTTTTTATTGCCAGGAGTTATTACCTTTGGCTCCTTACTCAAACAGAAAAGGTGTTTCTTGTCGTAATATTCATAATTTCCATCAGGGAAAACAAAGAAATGACGATTAACATATTTCTTGTTTTCTTCAATTAATAATGTGCCTGAAATTGCGATTCCTTTTTCAACTGCTTTATCTCTCATCCACTTCAAACTACTTCCCTCCATTGTTTGGGCGTAGTCGGTATCTATTGAAAAGCTTGTTGTGAACATTTCGGGAAAGACCAATAGTTCGGTGTCGGTATCTAATTTCTCTAAGAAAGAATCATATCTTCTTAGGTTCGATTCAGCTTCATTATCAACAGTATTAGCTTGAAAAATTGCTACTTTCATTTGTATATTAAGTTAGGTTTTAGATTGCAAATTTACTACTTATTTGGGTATTCCAATAATTAGATGCAATATATATTTACTGAAACTATGTTTTGTGAATAATATAAGGGATTATCTATTGCAATTACAGGGGTGAGCAAGTCTTATTTTGGTCTTTGGAAATAGGGCTTTAATTTCGTTTTGCTCTTCTTTATTCATCTGAATTGCTCTAAGGTCTAAAAGTTTGAGGGTTGTTGATATTTCCTTAAACTCACTTGGGAAGTTTCTAATCCTATTGTCCCAAATTATTAATGTATCAAGTTTTAATGCACTCAGCTCCTTTGGTAATTCCGTAATATTATTTGATGATAAATCTAAATAGCTAAGCCTTGAAAGGCTCGATAATTCTTTTGGAACTTCTTTAATGTAGTTTCTTTTAAGAATTAGCTTCTCTAAGTTAGGGAAATTTAGAATTTCTTTTGGAATTTTCTTTAGTTTTTGTTTTTCTAAGTCAAGCGTAATAACTGCATTAGGATATACAAGAGCAGAATCAAGATTATTAAAATAACCATCCTTTTGTGCAAAACCAATTGAGTTTATTGATAATAATAAAACTATTATTAGCTTATTCATTCTCCCTGAAATAATGATGTGCTTTCTCCATATCCAAGTTGATTTGATATTTTAACTTATCTAAGCTATCAAATTTAATTTCCTCTCTTAAAAACTCCTTTAGCTTAATCTTGATTTTTTGTCCATATATGTTTTTATCAAAATCTAATATATACGCTTCAACTGTAATAGGGGAGTCTATAATTGTAGGACGCAGTCCAATGTTTACTATTCCTTGATAATCTTTCTCTTTATCTTCAACTTTGCATAAATAAACTCCAAAAAGAGGAAGTAGCTTATGCTTTTCAACCTTAACATTTGCAGTAGGAAATCCTATAGTTTTACCTATTTTATTACCATGAACAACTTCTCCACTTATAATATATTCTTCATTTAACATTGAATTAGCTAAATCTATTTCGCCCTTAGCCAATGCCTTTCTAATTTGAGTTGAGCTAACTTCAATATTCTTATGAATAATACAATCATTCGTCCTTTCAAGAATAAGTCCTTTCTCTTTATAGTCAAGAGCTATCTTATTAAATTCTTCAGAGGTTTTGCTTCCAAAATGATTGTCGTATCCTAATAAGAAGTATTGAGGAGAGTATTTCTTTATCAATAGATCCAAAAACTCTTGTGCACTTAGCTTTGCAAATTCCTTTGTGAAGTGAATTACTATGATGTTTTCTATCCCCAAAGAGTTTAGTTTATTAAATCTTTCCTCATTTGTTTGAAGAAGACGTATTTTGTCGAAAAGCTCTGGCTTTATAACAAGTTGGGGGTGTTTGTCAAAAGTTATAACAATAGGTTTGGTGTTATATTTCTCAGCTTTTTCTTTTAGATTTGATAGAAGTTTCTGATGTCCAATATGAACACCATCAAACATTCCAACAGTCATCACAGGACTATATCCTAAATCTATTGTTTCATCGAAAGGTATAATATTCAATATCTGTAGTTTTATTTGATTTGCAAAATTACTAAAAATACTTTGTTTAAAGGCTTTTAGATATATTTTTTTGTTTTTCTTCCTTTTTCTCAAAGAAATGATGTAAATTCGCACCTTAAATAAAGATTGTTTAGTTAAAAAAATATAGTTTATGAACGTAGTAAGTAGAGGCAAGATATCTCAGATTATTGGTGCCGTTATAGACGTTAGTTTCGAAGAGAATGAAAAACTACCTAATATTTATGATGCCCTAAGAGTTGTTACAACTGATGGTTCGCATATTGTTTTGGAATGCCAACAAGGAATTGGTGAAAACACTGTTAGAACTATTGCAATGGATTCAACCGATGGTCTAAGAAGAGGACTTTTGGTTGAAAATATGGGAGAACCTATATCAATGCCTGTTGGAGAACATATAAATGGGAGATTGTTTAATGTTATTGGAAAAGCTATTGATGGAATTGGAGAGGTTGATGCAACAAACACATATCCTATTCACCGTGATCCACCAAAATTTGAAGACCTTTCAACTTCTCAAGAAGTTCTATACACAGGGATAAAAGTAATTGACCTTATCGAGCCTTACGCAAAAGGTGGTAAAATTGGACTTTTTGGAGGAGCTGGAGTTGGTAAGACGGTATTAATTATGGAGATGATTAATAATATTGCTAACAACTACGATGGACAATCAGTATTTGCTGGTGTTGGAGAAAGAACAAGAGAAGGAAATGACCTTTTAAGAGAAATGCTTGAGTCAGGAGTTATCCGTTATGGTGATGAGTTTATGAAGAGTATGGAAGAAGGAGGATGGGACTTATCTAAGGTAGACCAAGATGAACTTGCAAAGTCAAAATGTACTTTAGTTTTCGGACAAATGAACGAGCCACCAGGAGCAAGAGCGAGAGTTGCACTATCTGGGCTAACACTTGCTGAATACTATCGTGATGGTGATGAGAAAACAGGAGGAAGAGATATCCTTTTATTTATAGATAATATATTCCGTTTCACACAAGCTGGTTCTGAAGTATCAGCTCTTCTTGGTCGTATGCCCTCAGCAGTAGGTTATCAACCAACGCTTGCTTCCGAAATGGGTATTATGCAAGAAAGAATTACCTCCACAAAAAGAGGATCTATTACATCAGTTCAGGCTGTTTATGTTCCTGCGGATGACCTTACAGACCCTGCTCCTGCAACAACTTTTGCCCACTTAGATGCTCAAACAGTATTAAGTAGAAAGATTTCAGAGCTTGGTATATATCCTGCGGTTGACCCACTAGATTCAACATCAAGAATACTTTCTCCAGAAGTTGTTGGCGAAGAACATTACAGCACAGCTCAAAAAGTAAAAAACATACTACAACGATACAAAGAACTTCAAGACATTATAGCAATTCTTGGTATTGAAGAGCTTTCTGATGAAGATAAGTTAGCGGTTTCAAGAGCAAGAAGAGTTCAACGTTTCCTTTCCCAACCTTTCTTTGTTGCAGAACAATTTACAGGTATGCCAGGAGTTTTTGTTGATATTGAAGACACCATCAAAGGATTCAATATGATTCTTAACGGAGAGGTTGACCAATATCCAGAGCTAGCCTTCTCAATGGTTGGAACGATTGAAGAGGCTATTGAAAAAGGAAAGAAGATGCTTTCTGAATCAAGTGTAGAATAAACTTATATTTATAGAAATGAAAGTTAATATAATTTCACCAGAGAAATTGGTTTATGAAGGAGAAGTAACCTTATTGCAACTGCCAGGAATAGATGGTTTGTTTCAAATCTTAAACAACCACGCAGCCATAATTTCTGTACTTGCAAAAGGAAAGATTCGTTTAGTTACAAAAGACGAAGAGCTTTTCATTCCAATCAATAGTGGTGTAATAGAATGCTCAAATAATATTATACAAATACTAATTCAATAAAAAGGATTAGATAATCACAAGCAAAAAGACTTCACAAAATCATTCTGTGAAGTCTTTTTTGGTTTTCTGTCAATCAGCTCAACATCACATAGCTACTTTACATCATCAATATATAGTTCCTTTTTCAGAAAGTAAATTAGCATCCTTTGACTTAATCCCTTTCAGCATCCAACCAATATAAATTGCAAAAATCTCATTAGTAAAATGAATCTTCGTTTCACAAAATTAGATCTTCGTTTCACGAAATTCTTTCTTTGATTCATTTTCTTAAAACAGCGATTCATTTTTCTGCTGCATAAATGTTATCTTTGCATATCATTTTAATCATTAAGTATTATGGCTAAGAATATTTTTAATCGTTATGTTTGGTTGTTGGACACCATCAATTTAAGACCAAATATTGCTTATCAAGAAATTAATAATCTTTGGAGAGATTCCCCTCTTAATGATGATGGGAAAGACTTACCATTAAGAACTTTTCACAATCATAGGCAGGCTATTTTAGACCAATTTGGCTTAGATATAGTATATAGTAGAGAAGTCAATGGTTATTATATTGATAATCTTTCTGATTTAAAGGGTGGTAATATTAAGAACTGGCTTTTTGAAACTCTTGCTGTAAATAAGGCAATTTCTGAAAAAGTAGGGCTTAAAGACAGAATAGTTACAGAGTTTATTCCTTCAAGTCATAAGTATCTTTCAATATTTCTTGATGCTATGAAAAACAATAGATCCATGACTATTACTTATAGGACGTATTATTCTGATAATGATTCATTGTCTATTATTCATCCTTATTTCATTAAACTCTTTAAACAAATTTGGTATGTGGTTGCCTATAATAAGACCAAAAAAGCCATTAGAATGTATGCATTGGATAGGATTGTGGATTTAAAAACCAATGACTCTTGCTTTGAGTTTCCCAAGAAATTAAGTTCCGAGGCTTATTTTAACGATTATTTTGGAGTTATTGTTATTGAAAATGTAAAGAAAGAAACTGTTATTATTAAAGTTTATAAAGACAAGGTCAAATATATCCGTGCTCTTCCTATTCATCATTCTCAAAAGGAAATTGAAATAAAAGATGATTATAGTCTTTTCCAATATAAGATAAGACCAACTTATGATTTTAAGCAGGCTATTTTTTCAAACATGTATGAGTTTGAGATAATAAGTCCTCTTAGCTTTAGGGAAGAGATTAAAGAAACAATTGATAGGATGGCTGAATTATATAAAAAACTCCCATCGTAAGATTAATAATTGTTTAGCTTTTTGAAGATAGGCAAACTAAACAAAACTTACGCGGGAGGTTGTTGTTGGGGTAATTAAAAGCCTATCTTATTTCTTGTTTCAAGAATTATATTGCAAATTAACAACATCATTCTGCCAAAAAGAAGCAGAAGTGTAAAATACTATACTTTTGTATATCATAAATGTTATCTTTGCATATCACTTAATAATTAAGTTTATGGCTAAGAATTTATTTAATCGCTATATTTGGTTGTTGGATACTATTAATTCGAGAAAGAGTCTAAGCTTTGAAAAAATCAATGCACATTGGAGAGAGTCTCCTCTTAATGATGATGGAAAAGACCTGCCTATAAGAACTTTTCATAATCATAGATCTACTATTGAAGAAGAATTTGGATTGAATATAGTTTGCGATCGTTCAACTAATGAATATTATATAATAAATCTATCCGATTTGAAAGGTGGTAATATTAAGAATTGGATTCTTGAATCTCTTGCTGTTCATAATGTTATTTCTGAGCAGATAATGCTTAAAGATAGGATTGTTATGGAGTCTATTCCTTCAAGCTATAAGTATCTTGCTGAGATTATTGAGTCTATGAAAAGGAATAGGATTCTTTTTATTACTTATAGGCCTTATACTTCCAATGAAGATTATGTTTTTGAGATTAAACCTTATGCCATCAAACTATTTAGACAAATTTGGTACGTTGCAGCTTATAATGATTATACTAATTCTATTAGAATTTACTCATTAGATAGGGTATTGAATTTAAGCATTAGTGAAAAGCAATTTGAACTCCCTAAAGACTTTAGTTCTGAAGTTTATTTTAATGATTACTTTGGTGTTATGATTCTAGAAGATATTAAACTTGAAACTGTCTTGATAAAGGTTTATAAGGAGGATGTGAATTATATTCGTTCTCTTCTAATGCACCATTCTCAAAAAGAGATTGAAACAAAGGATGATTATAGTATTTTCCAATTTAAGATTAAGCCTACCTATGATTTCAAACAAGCTATTTTGGCAAGGGTCAATCATGTTGAGGTAATAAGTCCTGAGAGTTTTAGGAAAGAGATAAAAGATAGTATTGATAAAATGGCAGCTTTATATAAAAATTAGCCCTTGACTATTCATTATAATCAAGGGCTAATAGGATAAGATAGTTTACTTATCTCTTATTTATATATCGTAAAATTTCCTTTTTCTGTTATTATTTCATTTTTCTTTCCTTGATAACGATACGTAGCTATCCAAACATATGTACCTTGAGGAACTATATCTCCCTTATATTTACAATCCCAAGCTATTTCTTGATTTGTTGTTGAAAACAGTTTTTCTCCCCAGCGGTTAAATATTTGCAATTCAAACTCTACAGGGTTGTCAACATATATCCTAAAATTAGCTATTCTTGGGTCTGGGTCATAAACATAGATTGTGTTTGGTGCCCATAGGAAATGCGTGTTTGATATTCTTATTATGTTTGTTGTTGAATCTTCACATCCAGCATCGTTTTCAACGTATAGGTTTATAAAGTATGACTGAGTTGTATCGGATATATCAAACAAATGAACAAAAATTGATTCTGTTGAAATTCCTCCATCGCTTAATGTCCATCTCCTTGCAACGCTTCCACTTGTTTCATCAGTAAAGATAACTGTTGGATCAAGGTCGTCAATAACTGCAGGGTTAAATGACATTTGTGCTACAGGTAAAGCTTGTACAAAAACCATAACAGTATCTATGTTCTCGCATCCAATATCATTTAAACCATGTGCAAAATACATAGTTGTTTGCTTAGGGCTAACAGTTAGATTCTTTATATTACTGTTTTCAACGCTTGCATCAACAGGCATTGATTTCCAGAAATAGCTATCAGCATTTCCACTAACATATATTTGTGCAGAATCGCCATAACAAATAACTACGTCAGGATTAGTAATCACTTTAGGTTTGTCAAGTGCCATAACAATTATCTTTTCAATAGTCTCGCATGCCGAAGCCCCATACTTAACGCTAACCTCATATTCTGTTTCATTTTCAATCGGTCTTGTAGAAATTGTTGATGTAGCTTGCCCCGTTGACCATAAGTAAGTGCAATTAGGTAAAGAAGAATTCGCTGTTAGAATTGTTAAATCACCCAAACAAATTCTATCTTCTCCACTAATGCTAACTACTGGGGCTTCGTTAACCGTAACATTAATTGATGTTGTGGCTTCACATTCAAAATTATCTGTTAATTTATAATTAATAGTGCCCGTAGTTTGAGGAGAATATACTAATGTGTCATCTGTTGAAATAGGGTTATTTATATCATAATACCATAAAGATGTTCCTGCGACAGGATTTTCATTTGTATTCCATAAACTTATAGTATCATTCTTACATATTGTCATATCATTTGCAAGTGATACATTAAACGTACGTGGATGAACCTTAATCGAATCTCTTCTTGTACAAATTAATTGTTCGTATTCATTAAGGTTGTCAACTTCAAATATATAGGTTGTGTTTTCAGGTGGGGAGACTACAATTGAATTAGGATTAGCAATATCTTGATAAGTAGGAGATATCATTCTATAATAAGCTCCTCCTTCTAATGAAATATTCATATTTGAGCCTAAGCAAATTGTGTCATGAAGTCCAACATTCCCGTTATGAGTAATAATAAAAGGAGGTAGGTCAATAGGTATAACAAGGCAGGAGTCGAAATAAGGCAATTCTATTCCATCCAGTCTTTGTATTGTGGTTTCCATAATATACCATTGGGCACCATCAGCTGATGTAGGGTTGGCAACAGTTTGAAAGTCGTCATTTGAAGCAACAGGAACTCTACCACCTCCAGCAGCTGGCCTTCTAAACCACTGTGTCGAGTGGTTTAAGTCTCCCATAGGTCTAATTCTCCAAGCTTCATTTGTTGCAGTCCATTGAGAGTTGTTATATGCTAAACCTGCTGCGTTTGTAATAAATGTTGCTTGAGTACCTGTTTCGTTTTGTATTCCTAAGGTTGCTTTTCCTCCGTTTGTTGAAGTACAGCATGTTTTGCTAGGTAGATAAAATTCAATAGTATTTGTAGTTTCGTATAGCACAAGCATACTTGTTGCGTGAACTGATGTGTTTCCAAATAATGGGACGTCATAAAAGCTTAAGATAAGTCTCCTACATGGATATTCACCTGCAATATAGAAATACATCTTTCCCCAACCAGCTTCATTTGACTTAAAATAAATATCATGATAAGGAGCAAAAATACAATTTAGAAACTCAGGATTTGTTGACGGAATAAGTATTCCTGCAGACCAACTACAAGTATGACCATTACCAGGAAAGCCATTTCCAGATGCTTGAGTTAAATCCCAAGAAAGAACCCCATTAGATCCAACAACACATTGGTCTAAATTGTTTTGTCCATAAAAAGAAAAAATAAAAGGTTTATAACCAGGGAGGGATGTTTCTTGTCCAAAGTCCAAACTCATAACCTCACCCCAAACATCATCTCGAGGAAGTATATAATCAATTTTCTCAGGATACTCACTAAGATCAAAAGTACAAGGAGGGGTAAAAGGAATTGATTCAAAAGTATATGAATCTGAAGCACCAGGAGCAAAGACCTTTGGGGATAATGTAACCGCAGGCATATCACAAGTTAATTGAATCGTTTGTCCAGAGCAGTCCACGCTATTAGTGAAGTCAAATATTGAGGCATCGGGACAAGCAGACCCTGAAGAACCCTGAGAATATCCATTAATGATTAGGAACCCTGATAAAAACAATAATAGTAAAAACTTCTTTTTCATATGTATCTTATATTTTAAAGTGCAAAAATAGTTATTTTCTACTATTATAACACCATATATATAAAAATGTTTACTATTAACAAACGAATTCTACATTCAAAGGCTAATAAGCTAAAGTCAGAACAAGATGAAAAACGATTAAAATCAAATAATAAATTTCCATCTCTTTGCTTAAAACTACTAATATTCACATCGCAGTAAAATGATTCTTTGTTTTATTAGCTTAAACTTTTGATTTAGGAATTTAACACTTAGTTTCAATCAAATAATAACTTTTTTTAGATTTTATTCTAATCCACCTAAGCTATTAAACAAAGTAATATCACTTCAGCTGCCATTATTTATCAAATAAGAAATAGCCTTAATATATTCCAATATGTAATTTTTTATGCAAAAGACTTGTTATTCTCACTTATATACATTATTATTATAAGAGAGTCCATAAATTAAAAAACTAGGATATCAAAATCATTTTTTCTTTCAACCCAATAATCTATCCTTTCTCCTAATTCCACCTGATTTTCTTTTAATTCTCTTATATTTTACTAATATCTCATTTCCCAAACCCCCCATTCCTCCATAAAAAAGTCGTTATTCCAAAATTCTTCAAATAATATCAGAAAAAAGATTTAAAAATATCCCTAAGGTTTTCAGCACTTTAAGCACCAAACACAAAAAAAGAACAAATAAAAGTGAACAAAAGTTTGGTAGTTTAAAAAAGATTTGTACTTTTGCACTCCCAAACACGACAAACCCTAATGATTGATAGAGGTAGAAGGAAAATTAGAGAAGGGTAGGGTGTGGGATAAGATCATTGAAATTAAGGAAACCAAAGGTAGCGAAAGTTTAGAAGATACAAAGTTTCATAGTA
>DUQY01000122.1 GCA_012837565.1 Bacteroidales bacterium
ACAAAATTAAAACGCTATAATAATTTACTGAAACGCCGTTTTAAAAAAATAAAACGAAGATTCAAGAAATTAAAACGGCGTTTCATTTAGACCAATTCTTTTTCAATTTATATCATGTCTTTTCACCGTATTTTGTATTAATAGCCAAATCCGATTATTATAAGTTTTGTGAAACATTTTAAAGTGTTCCATTTTCAAAGTCAGGAGTTCAATTAGGTTTGAGCTCCTTTTATCTTATAAGGAAATGCCAAATGATAATGTAATTCCGTGGTATGGTCTTTCTCCATTTTGAAAACCGAGAGTATAGTTTAATGATAAGATATTAAATATATTTGAAGCCCCAACGCTTATTTCCATATATGGTTTCTGAAAGTCATTAGATAATATATGTGCACTAAATTCTTCCGATAGCTTAGTCTTTTTGAGTAGTGGAAGCTTGCTAAATAGCCATCGATTGAAGTTATGTGTGTAATGAGCTTCAAGATATGTGCCATTTGTGCTGAACTTATAATATGGCATTACTCTAAAGGATTCATTGCCAAATAAACCTAAGTGAAACCTATTGGCATCATAATGTTTATAATCTGCCAGTATCATTTCCTCTAATCTAATAAACTTACCTGTTTTTGCAATTAAGCTACCTCTCCCAAACCATCCAAGATTTACAAAGCAATCAGCCTTTAGTTCAACTAAATCATAGTCTGCCCAGCTTTCTTTTTCAAGTGGAATAGCTTTCTTATAAGTCAAGGTGAACATAGGGAACTTGGATCTCATCCTTACTTTATTAGGGAGTGAAGCATATTTCATAAAAGGATTCCAAGATAACTCCCCTTCAACAACAAAAGAATTGTTTAAAGCAAAAGCTTCTCTATCATCATTAGGCATTAATGGGTTATTGCTTGTATAATTCCCTTTATCTGCCCATTTTTGTGAGCTATGATTAACTAAGGCTTGTCTTTTTGATATCTCTGAACCAAGTTTTAGGTTTAAGCCTGTAAAGATTTCGCTATAATGAGATACATTAAAATAGGTTTTACCATATAGTTTCATTTCATTTTGGCCAAATAACTCACTATAAAATGTGTTTAAGAAAGGACTAACCTTATATCCAGATATAGCCTTTGCTTCATTTACTCCTCCTTTTATATTTAAAACAGCAAGTCTCTCCTTATTATATTGCCAATTTAAGGAAGAGCCCAATCGCCATGTTTTATCTGAAAAACCATACTCAGGAACTAGATTAAACAGCAAGGAGTTATTATCGTTTATTTCCTTCTTATATTTATAATCTAAGTTCATATTCCAACCCTGAACAGTATTAAATGCTAAGCTATTAAAGATGTTTATGCTATGAGAAGTCTTATTAAAAGTATTCCTATAAGTATAACCAGTAAATACCTTTGTGAAAGTTAACCTATTCATCCTTTTATCCCTTATGCGGATTGTATCGGGGTTTGAATTCACCATATAAACACTATCCTCATAAGCATAAAACGCCCTTTCCGTATCAGTTGAAGGCAGAGGACTATTAGTTTTCCAATATAAACTATCCTTTAAGTTAGCATCTTTATTAATCAATAATAATTCTTTTGAGAAGATATCCTTGTTTAGCTCAGGATTGAAATCAAAGTTCTGACTCATAGAATTGAAATCAAGAGTAGCCAAAATGTTCATTCCCATAATTCCTATATTAGCATAAGCTCTTTGAACGTTTGAGGTTGGTTTCCAAATGTTATCTTCAATATTAGTAAAGCTTTGCTTAATATTTAATGAATCAAAGAACATAAGATTATTTTCTTTAGTGATATTGAGATCTATTGCGTGAATCCTCCAAAGGGAATCGATAATATAAATATGCCCATAGAAGCAATTAGAAGCAAGGTTCTTAGGTATTACTTTTATTTTATTTATTGTCTGGTTATTATCTTGAAATGTGCCAATAAGAAAATACCGATAATCAGAAAGAGCATAGGAAGCAACAGGGGAGATAAAGAATTTATTGGAGAAATTGAAACTAATAAGATTCTCATAGAAGTTCATTGCATAATTCTGACTGAAATTAAAACTAAACTGCTTTGGATCCCCACTAACTCTTGAAGAAACCATAACCTCTTTTATTTTATCTTTATCCTTATATAGCTGAGTTTCTGATTCCGAAGTATAAAAGAAACCATCATTTTTCGAAAAATCGGCCTTTATCATTGAGTCCATTTCGAATCTTTGTTGTAAAGATAACTTCAATCCAAAAACCCTTTCTCCTAATTGATGCCCTGAAAATTTAAAAATAGACTTAGTGAAATTTTGGCAAGTATATTTCTGATATTCATTTAAGTGTTTCTCTCTTTGCTCAATAACCTTCTTAATTATTGGAATAGCAGGGTCTTCTCCGTATGTGATCTCAACAGAGCTTAACTCAACACTTTCCTCCAAAAGAGTGTAGTTTTTTCTTGTCTTCTTGCCCTCTCTAACATAAATGGTATCGGTAATGGTCTTAAAACCAATCATTCTATATTCAACAATATGTTTGCCAGCAGGTAAGTTCAATGAATATAAGCCATCTAAGTTAGTAGCAACCCCCAAACTCGTATTCATCTTGTGAATATTAACATAAGGTAAAGGATTCTTGTTTTGATCAATGATTTTTCCTTCTATTCCTTGAGCAATTGATGAAAAACTAAACAGTAAATATACCAAAAACAGACTTAAAGACTTAAAAATTAATTTCATTTCCACTTGCTTTTAATTAATATCTACATCCTATTTCTAAGTTAAATAGAAGAAACAAAGGTAGTAAAAATAACTTAATACTCAAACACAGTGTTAGGAAAATGAATCAAAGAAAGAATTTTCTGAATCAAAGAAACAAAAAATTAAAACAAAGAAAGGATTTCGTGAAACAAAGAAAGAATTTCGACTTTGTTTTTCTATACTAAATCCATCCTTGAGGCGTCTTGACGTATGAAAATAAATAATAGGAATGTGAATGAAATAAGGGAAGATCCTCCATAGCTTAGGAAGGGAAGAGGGATACCGATAACTGGTAAAAGCCCAATTGTCATTCCAATATTTATGGCAAAATGGGCAAAGAGGATTGAGGCAACGCAATATCCATAAATTCGGGAAAATCTTGAGCGCTGCCTTTCCGCCATCTTAATTAGCTTAACCATTAATGTTAGAAACAATCCCACTACAAAGGAAGAGCCAAGAAAGCCCCACTCTTCACCTACTGTGCAGAAGATAAAGTCTGTGTCTTGTTCTGGAACGAAGTTGTATTTTGTTTGGGTGCCTTTTAGAAATCCTTTTCCAAATAAACCTCCTGAACCAATTGCAATTTTTGATTGGTTAACGTTATATTCAACTCCTTGTGGATCCTTTTTTTGTCCCAAAAGAACTTCAATTCTATCTTTTTGGTGAGATCCTAATGCATTGTCATAAACATAGTCAACCGAATAAACAATTCCCGAGGCAACAACAAAAAGGCTTAAACATAACCAAATTGAAAGTTTTCTTGAGCGAAAAAGAAACCAAATAAATATTGTTATGGCAAAAAGAATACCAATTAATAGGTAGGTATTAATAAGAAGAGCAAGTATAAATAGTATAATGGCTACAACACCGAAGATAAGAACAGAGTGAGATAAGCCTTCTCTAAAAAGAACTAAAACAAAGATAAGGAAAACTAGGGCAGAGCCGGTGTCGTTTTGGAGTAGAACTAAAATCATAGGAATTGCGACAATTGTAATGGCGTAAATTTTAGTTTTAAGGTCTTTCATATCAACATCAATCCCTGAAAGAACCTTTGCCAAGGCTAGAGCTGTTGTAGCTTTTGCAAACTCGGAGGGTTGAATCCCAAAGTCTCCAACTCCAAACCAACTTTTTGCTCCCTTTGTTACTGAACCAACGGCCAAAACGGCTATAAGCATAATAATAAATAAGCCGTACCAAACATATGCAGTTTGTGAAAAGAATTTAGGATCAATAACTATTATGAAAAGAGCAATAAGAACCGATGCTCCTATCCAAAGTATTTGTTTCCCATAGCGAGTTTGCAAGTCAAAAATGCTACTATGACTTTCATCAAACACCGCAGAGTAAATGCTAATCCACCCAATAAATACCAATAAAAAATAAATTAATATTGTACCCCAATCGATATTCTCTAATATTCCTCTTTCTCTTCTTTCCATTATTAGTTTGGTCTCAATTTATTTATTATTCTGATTTAGGTTTCGGGACGTACTTCCTTAGTGGTAATGATTGACAAGGTGCAGCATCCATATATGTTTTTTCAACTTCTTTTCTCAAAACCTCTCCTCTAATATATTTTTCTGCAATCAAACTAGCAATTGGTGCGGCCCAAGTTCCTCCCCCTCCAGCAGCATTTTCAATATAAACCGATATAGCTATTTTAGGATTATCCTTTGGAGCAAAACAGATGAAAACAGAATGGTCGGCTCCCGCATTTTGAACTGTTCCTGTTTTTCCACAAACTGCAATATCATCAATCCTTGCTCTTCTTGCAGTTCCTCCTCCTTCGTGAACAACGGCATACATTCCTTCAACTGCAATATTCCAATAATCTTTAGAAATCATGGTAAGGTGTTTTTGAACGTATTTTGTATTTCTTTTTTTCAAGTTTTCATCTCCAAAATACTTAACAAGGTGGGGTGTAATATACCACCCTCTATTTGCAACAATTGCTGCAAAATTTGCCATCTGAAGAGGAATAACTCCAACTTCTCCTTGTCCAATTGAATTGGAGTAAATGGTATAGAAGTTCCAACTATCGCCTTTGTAAATTCTGCTATAAAAGGCTGTGTCTGGAATAAAACCTGATTTGGAGTCAGGAAGGTCAATATCTAATTTCTTTCCAAAGCCCATCTTATACATTTCCTCATCCCAAACAGATAACCCATATTTGCTATCTCCCTTACCAGTTAGAGGGTTGTTTTGTTGAATTATTCGTTGATAAACCCTATAGAAATAAGGGTTGCACGACATCTTGATTGCGTCCCTTACGCTTGTTGCAGCAGGGTGGTTATGGCAACCTACCAAAGACCTATCACATCCGAAACCTGTTTCAGGACTAATAACTCCAATATCAAGTGCTATCATTGCTTGAGCTACCTTGAAGATTGAGCCAGGAGGATATTCGGCCATTAGAGCACGGTTGAAAAGAGGTTTTCCAGGGTCATTTAATAGTTTCATATAATTATTCCCCCTTACCCTTCCAACCAAAAGATTAGGATCGTAGAAAGGTGCAGAAACAAAACAAAGTATTTCTCCTGTTGAGGGTTCAATTGCAACAATAGAACCTCTTTTATTAGACATTATTTGCTCAGCATATTTCTGAAGTTCCAAATCAATGGATGAATAAAGATTTTGCCCTGCAACTGATGCGGTATCGTATTTTCCATTCTGAAAACTTCCTTTCTCCCTATTATGTACATCAACTAAGGTTATCTTACTTCCTTTCTCTCCTCTAAGAGTTTCTTCGTAGTATTTCTCTAAACCACTCATTCCAATGTAGTCGCCCTTCTTATAATATGGATTTTTTTTAATCATATTTTCATTAACCTCGCCAACATAACCTAAGGCATGGCTAACAACGGAATGTGGATAATATCTTAGGGTTCTGCTTTGAGCAAAGAAACCAGAAAACATAAATAGCTTTTCTTGAATAGATCCAAAGTCCTCTTTAGAAATTTGTTTCTCAAAGGACGAAGGGGCATATGTAGAGTATTTAACTGCTTTCTCCATTCTTGTTAAAAACTGCTCTTTGTCAATTCCAACTAGCTTACACAAAAGGGCAGTATCCAAATCCTTTACCTGACGAGGTATAACCATTAGGTCATAAACCAATTCATTATAAACTAACAATTCCCCATTTCTATCATAAATCAATCCACGAGCAGGGTATTGAGTAACAAAACGCA
>DUQY01000123.1 GCA_012837565.1 Bacteroidales bacterium
AAAACCAGTCTTAGATAATGAGCGTTTGAACTCAGGAGAAGGATTGAACCTGCAACGAACGGTTTTAATGGTCGAAGCATCCACATCATCCAATTCCAGCATAGCAGTTGCCTTAATAGCAGGAATAAAAGACCCCAGATAAGCAAACTTAACAGCTTCCCCATTCATCACGTGCCTTGAAACAGTTATTTCCAAAGCTTTTAAGCAAGCCAAAACGTCAGGATAAGAAACAGTGGTAGACTCTGAAATCTCCTCACATAACTGATCCATAGTCACATCATTTGAGCGAAATAATCTTGCCAAATACTTCAGCCCTGGGTTAGCCCCAACCTGAATAAGGCGTTTAACCTTAACATATTTAATCATAATTGTATGCGATTACCTTATACTATCGCGAGGTTTTTTGTTTACATAATTGTGATTAGCAGAAATAAACTTTTTATGTCTTTTATATCACCCTACAAAGATACGCATAATATCCCAGACTACCAAGCCTTTAGCGATCCAAAACACAAGCTACCACTCAAAAACACGCAACTTTCTGACTAAATTTACTTTTAAGTAGTTTTTATGGCTCATTTAAAACTGCGTATTAATTTGCTGAAACTTCGTTTTAAAAAATTATTACGCAGTTTTAATATTTTCTTTCTTGAAGATTTCTAATTTATTTGCCCCTGGCATTAGGAGTAAATCAACTATATCACACCCATTTTCTCTTTGGTCTTTATTAGCATTTTCTTCCAAATATGTGTTTAGGTGAAATTTACAACCAATTTCTTTTTCTATCTCAATTGCCTTTTTGGTCCAATCCTCGAACTTTCCTAAATCGGGAAATAGTTCAATTGTCTTTCCTTTAAGAGCTTGGCAGGTCTGCAATTTAAATTGAGTCGACCCGCCTGTTGCAAGCCATATATATTGCGGAAAGTAGATAGAGGCGATTATAGCGGTCTTTTCTGACTCTACTAAGCAAATAGGCTTAGGGGGAAATAAAGACAGCAGATGCTCTCCAAATAGGCACTGTGTCAATTTCCAGTCCTCTGGAAGCTCTTCTTTTACTACCTTAACTTTATGCACCCAAATTATTCCATCTTTAGCATGAACTCTTTTACCAGTTATTTTGTTGTATTTCATACCCTTTCCTGTCCTTAGCCTCAATTCATTATCTACCTGCCAAAAAATTACATCCTTCTCCTTACCATCACAATAATCTAATTCCCCAAGAAAGTAAAGCCTTTGTATTTCGTTTATTTGTTCTTTAGTGAATTTAGTCTCAAGATATTTCACAAATGAAGTTTCTTTGCTTAATGATTCAGTAATCCATTTTTTATCTATTGTATGTATAGGTTTTTTGGCAATCTTCATTTGCTTGTTATAAGCTTTTAAGCCATTAGGATTAGTCAAAAGTTTTTTTATATCAATCCCAGAGCAAGCGAAATATTCTTTGGGGCTATAATGATATCCACAACTATTCTCCCTATCGCATCTACCAACCAAATCGTGGATATATTCATTATTATGTGCAAAGACGTATCTCTTAAATCGTTTCTCAGCCTTGCAGCTTGGACATCTGTATTTTTTACTCGTTTTTTCTAAGTACCATGGGTATGCTGTCATAATTTGTTTTATTTGTTTATTTATTGTTTATTTATTTATTTATTTATTTGATTGCTAATCAGTGCTTTAAAAAATATTCGAATATTCCTCCCTTAGTATAATGGAATATGAATATAAATATGAATATTTTTTGTTCCCATAAGAAATACCCCCTAAATACTACGTATTTTTTAGGGGTATTTTTATCTGTTTGGGATTAACCTCTCTTAACTACAAAATTATTCTCATCAAGTTGATATTCCTTAATCATTTTACTAACCGCAGACTGAGATGTTTTATACCTTCCATCCTTTAGCTTTGAAACTATATCTTGTTGACTAATTCCTAATTTCTTTTGCTCTAAAACAATTCTTATCTTTTCTTCATTCCTGATAGTGCTTTGCTTTGTAGCTATTGGATTTATTTGTTTTGAAGAATCAACTAATTCAAACTTCAAATTATCATTTAGATATAGATTTATATGCTTTTTTTTGTCTTCAAAGGACATTAAATTAGACTTGATTGTCTTAAGCACAACATGTCTCGGATCTTCTTTATTTGCCTCAAGGCCTATTACATGCCTTGTTTTATCGACAAAACCTGTTGAGCCAATAATAGAATTTTTGGTCAATTGTGTATTTGAGGAAGCCTTATTGATATGGTGTAAAAAAACTATAGAAGTATTGTATGTTTGGGTTAGTTTATGATAGAGATTCATAAACTTTCGGGTATCAGAAACGCTATTATTATCTCCCAAGTTCACATCTCCATAACAGTCAATAACAATAAGGTCAAACTCTCGGTAGGTTAGAAATTCACTGATAAAATAGTAAACATCTTCAATATTAAATGCAAATTGAAAACTTTCAAATACATCTATACTAACCTCTTTTCTCTCAAGTTGTTCATTAAGCTGTTTTTTCAACTTTAGGGCAGCTTGAATATTTCCTTCCTCTGTTGGAATAAACAATACATTATTAGATGATGGATTAACCTTCTTGCCCAAGCAGTCTTTCCCACTAACAACAGCCTCGCAGAGTTGATATGCTAATGATGATTTGCCCGCCTCAGAAGGTGCTACGATAGCTGAAATACATCTCTTTGGAATCAAATCTTCAATTAGGAATGGATACTCCTGCACCTGCATATTTATTAGGTCTTTTGCATTGAGTAATTCAGCACCGTTTTCTATTTGCTCCTGAATAAATTGGTCGAAAAGAGCTTTTTCAACATCTTGTTCAACTCCTGCTTCAAATATGCAAGGAGTAACTTCAATTTCTTGCTCTTGATTTTCTTCCTTATAAATTACTTGGTCAAGGATTTGCTCTCCTAAATAATCATTAGAATTTTCTGTTTTCACTTTTGTTTTGTCTTCATTTGCTAACTGTGAGATAGCTTTTGTTTTTTGTTCATTTGTATTTATTAAATTATTCATCTTGTAAAAATTTTAATTGTTTAGAAAGATGAATTGGCCAATTCATAAAACCAATTATTGATTTCAACTGCAAAGATATAATCATATTTAGATTTAAGAATCTAATTATCAAAGGAAAAGCACACCTTGTTTAGGGTGTGCTTAGGGTGTATTTTGTATGAAATGTTTTATTAAGACTAACTTAGTATAGGGTCGATAAATTCCTGTATTAACAAATAAATTGGATAACCTTTCTCATCATTCGTTATCTTTTTTTGTGCCTTTATCACTTTATTATTTCTATCAACAAACCATTTTTCAATCTTTTGTCTTGGTAAACCTAGTGTAAAATTCTTTGGATTGTTTTCTTTTGTTACTATGTTTTTCAGTAGTATCTCAAATTCAACTGCAGTCTTTTTCCATTTAATTACTTCATTACCAGCTCCTCCTGCATAATGTCCAAAACAAGCAAGAAAAGTGTTTTCAGAAGCTTCTATGTATTTTTTTTCTACAAGTTTATTAAATAATTCTTTTAATTGCTCTTGTGATAATGATGTTTGTAAAGCAAGTCTTTCATTAGGGTTTGATAAATAAGTAGGATTATTAGATAGCAAGCTATTGACATAAGTATTAAAACCATCCAAAATATAAACTTCACCTCCATCCAAAATCATAGAAATTTCACGAAAGAATTGTTTAATCTGCTCATTAGTGGTAATACCTATACCATGGTTATACTCTTGAACCTTCCATTTATACATATATATAAGATCTTTGAATGGAAGAATATTACACATACGAATATATATTTCTTCTAAAATATGACTCTGGAATGGAATTTTATAAATATTATCTAAATCACAATCCTTATACTTGTCTTTTTTTGCACAATCAATTCTATTGTATTCTTCTAAATTATTGCAATCACCATTTTTCAACTTAATGTAATCAATATCAATCTTATCAAAGTATTTATATTCCTTATCCATAAATTATTTACTTTATATTTTAAGGTGCTAAATTACAAAGAATAATTGTAATAGGAGATGGTAGCAATAAAAACATTTTCATTACTAATCTAATAAAGAAATTTTTAAACAGATAATATTATAAAATTCTATTTCTTAGATTCCATTAATAGCATTGCACCTGCAATTGCCATAAGTCCCAAATAAATTGGTGCACCAGACATATAACCACCACCTCCATCATCAAAACCATAATTTCCAGTCCATTCAGAGCTCAAATTTCTCAATTCAGGTATAGCACCTACATTTTAAAAAAATACGTTAAGAAGAAATCTTTGTAGTTTGGTAAATGGTTTCCATGTGTTTTTGTTTGCTACAAAGATGCCACTCCGATGGTGCTTTTTTGGTGCTGTGATTGTTTGTTTGAAAGTTGAATAAAAAAAAGTGCACATCTTGATGTTCTTTAAGATGTGCACATGGTTAAAGATTCAACCCTTTATTAACCCTTTTTGCATAAGTATTACGTTTGCTTTTGCTTTGCAAATATACAACAGTGAAAAGCAAAAGTCAAGTAAAATAGTGTTTATTTTTAATAATAAAATCATTACCTTTGGTTGTCAGTAAGTTGGAGTAAGAGGGGGTTGAGGAAGTGAGGTTTTTTTTGTATTTTTGTGGGGTGATATTTTTTAATAATTAATGGGAATAGATATGGAGGAAAATATGGGGGAGACTTTTTATACTAAATGTAAATATGATAGGGGTGGGAATATTACTGTGATGAAGATATATGGTGAGGATAATGCTATTATAAGATCTTTTTGTTATGAATATGATGAGATTGGTTACCTGGTGAGGAAACTTGAATATGATTCTGAAAGTTTATTGGTGCTTACTACCCAATATACTTATTATGGTAATGGTTTTATTAGAGAGAAGATAGTGATTGAATAGTGGGGGTGGGTGAATAGTGAGTGAATAGGAGGGGGATTGGATAGGAGTGTGGTTGGATAGTGAGGTAATATTTATAAAAAAAAGGGAGACTGAGCTCCCTTTTAATATATTGATAGGTATTTTGTTATAGTTATTTTACTGGATGGTCTTCTCTAAACTTTTTAAGTCGAAGTGATAGATCTGGTAGTTGTGAATGGGAAACTAATGATACGCATGCTCTTGCTCCCTCTGTTCTCTTGCTACCTGTTATATTTAGTGAAATTGCAGATATTCCGTAATATACTAGTTCGTCTAGCATTTCAATTCCTGTCATTCCAGGGTAGCTAAATGTGAAGTAGAATCCATCTGCTATATCAACATCAAGGTCCTTATCGTATACAATTTCAAAACCATTTTCGGTGAAATCTTTCTTCATTATTTCAGCTTTCTTCTTATAATCTAAAAGGTCTTTTCTGAAATTGAATGTTCCATCATTACATGCTTTGAATATTGCTGTTATTGCATATTGTGCTGAATGTGCTGTTCCTGATGTTAGTGCGTATAGTGAACTAAATACAATTGCTCTTCCGAATGCTTTTTGACCAAAGTATTTTTCTAATCCTTCTGATTCGTGATTGAATAGATCTGGACTGATAATCATTACTGCTATTCTTTCTCCTGCATAAGAGAATGCTTTTGAACCTGAGATTAATAGGATATATTTCTTTGCCCAATGTGCTGCTGAGGGTTGGAAAGGTGCTACTCCTGGTTTGGAATAATCTTGGCGGAAGTCCATACCAAAATATGCTAGGTCTTCAATAACTATTACATCGTATTTATTAGCTACCTCTGCAATGATTTGAAGTTCTTCTTCGTTGAAACAAAACCAAGCTGGATTGTTTGGTGAAGAATAGATTAAACTGCCAAAATCTCCTTTTGAAAGGTGTGATTCAAGTTTTGCTCTTAGTTTATCTCCTCTATAATCATATACATCGAAATGTTCGGTTTCTATCCCTAAGATCCTACATTGCATTCTTTGTACTGGGAAACCTGGGTCTATAAATAGTACCTTTTGTTTCTTTGGGTCCATTCTTGAAATGGTTAGAAAGGATGCAAATCCTCCTTGCATTGATCCTACTGTGGGAACGCAAGAATCTTCTGGTACGTCAAGGTTTACGAAATTCTTAATAAAACGTTTAGTTTCATATTTCAATTCCTTTGTTCCATAGATATCAGGATATACTGCAGCTACTCCATCTTTTAGGGATTGAATTTGTGCATCTAACCCAATTTGAGTTGCTGGTAGTCCGGGAATACCCATTTCCATTCTAATGAATTTTTCATTTGTTGCAGCTTCTACATCGTCAATAATTTTTTTTACTTCACGAATTGTAGAAGATCCAACGCTCTTAACTTTGTTTTTTTCTAAAATCCCGTCAATGAGACTTCTATTAAATGGTATATTTTGCATAAAACTGCTTTTAATATGTTAATATATTGATTTAAATGTTTTTCTAAAATTGGGTATTGTATCCGCCACCGGAGTTACCACCGCCCATTGGACTTTGTTGGTTTGGATTGTTTTGGTTTTGTTGAACTCTTATCTGTTCGTATTTGGTAGTATTGGAAGGGTTTATCTCACACATTATGGTTATAACTTTTTCCTTTTCGTTATCTGGTGCATTTCTAAATATCTGCACTATTTCATCTGCTTTGGCGTCAATAAATTGCTGAACGCATACTAGTTGAGTTTTCTCACGATTAACTCTTTGAAGCGATTCTATTGCTGATAAAATACTATTTTTTGCTTCCGATTGATTATCTCCACTCATTCTATCGAGTCCCATTAGGTGATAGTTATACCAAACATCGTGCATTTGGCGATAGGCACCATTGCTATAGTTTTCACTCATCCAATATTTGTTTTTTTGGTTTTCGAATGATTTCCAACCCTTTTGTGCTGATTTTTGTGCTGCTGAAACAATGTTCTGACAGATTTGAAAATATTGCATCCCTCCACTTGGTGCAAATGAATCTCCATCTATTGCTAGAAAGTAGTATAAGTAAAATGCTATGGTTGATGTTAGGTTATCGTAGTAGGTATTTTGTTCAAATTCGAGTGGTGCTCCTTCTTGGTATTTGAAGAAATAATCGGTCTCTTGGCTGTTTAGCATGGTTGTAGTATAGGACGAATTAAATACAGGACGACGAAGTTGTATGTTTACAAAATCTGCTTTAAAGTCTTCCTGGGATGAATGTTCTTTAATATTAATGGATATAGAACCTTCAATTTTTTCTTCAACCTTATAGTTTGAATTAGTCCATTTTCTGTTGTTTACAAATTCATTAAGTGCTTTTTGCATGTTTTCATAAATCTTTCTATCAGTTCCCTGAATGGTGGTACTAACATTTACCTGAACCTTAAATTCTTGAGAGAATAGGGTTTGGGAAATAAATAGTAGGAAAAGTATTAAGAATATGTTTTTCATAACGAGATTAGTTTGTTAACAATATCAATTGCTACTTCTTCTTTTGTTTTTAGTTTATACTCTTGGGTATCTAGATTTTTATCTATTATAGTTATTTTATTTGTTGGAGTTTCAAAACCAGCACCTTTATCGTTTAGTGAGTTTAGAACGATGAAATCAAGGTTTTTATTCTTTAATTTCTTAATTGCATTCTCTTTTTCATTATCTGTCTCGAGTGCAAAGCCAATAAGTATTTGGTTTTCTTTTTTTGTTTTGCCAAGTGTTGCTAGGATATCAGAGGTAGGAGTGAGGGTTATGGTTAGGTCTTGTCCTGTTTTTTTTATCTTGGTTTCTGAAACATTAATAGGTTTGAAATCTGCAACAGCTGCTGAGAGTATTGCTATATCGGATTGGGGAAAGTATTTGGTAGTTTCGCAAAACATTTCATCTGCTGAGACTACATTTATTAGCTTTATATTAGGATGTTTTGTTGTTAGATGTGTTTTTCCTGAAACAAGAATAACTTCTGCTCCTCTGAGTGCTAGTTCTTCTGCTATTGAATATCCCATTTTGCCAGAGGAATTATTACCTATATATCTAACTGCATCAATCTTTTCTTGGGTTCCTCCTGCAGTTACTAATACTGTTTTACCTTTTAGAGATTGGTAATTGCTAATATAGGTTTCTATTTTCTTAACAATTTCAATAGGTTCTTCCATTCTCCCATCTCCATCATATCCACATGCCAAATCACCTTTGGTAGGAGATATTATCTTTGCTCCTAAGGATTCTATCTTTCTAAGGTTTTCTTGAACTATAGCATTATTATACATCTTTGTGTTCATTGCTGGTGCAATAAAGATGTGTTTATTAAAAGCAATAAGACTTGTTGAAAGCGTACAATCAGCAAGTCCATTAGCCATTTTTCCTATTATGTTTGCAGTTGCTGGTGCCAGGATGAAAATATCTGCCCAGTCGGTTAGTGAAATATGTTCTGTTGAGTATTCTTCACCACTGGTAAACATTTGATGATATACTTTGTTTTGAGAAAGGGTTCTAAGAGTTGTTAGGGTAACAAATTCTAAAGCGTTTCGGGTGGTGATTACTTTAACCTGACAATCTTTCTTTATCAATTCTCTTATCAATAAAGGGATTTTGTAAGCAGCTATACCTCCACTTATGCCTATAAGGATTTTTTTACCACTAAGCATTTCTTATTTTTTAGTTCTTTTTACTTTTGCTTTTTCTTCTTTTGAATCTTGTGCTTGCTTAACATCTAAAAGCATTTCGTTGATTGCTCCCTTACCATTTTCATCGTTCCTATAAACCAATTGGTCGTTAAGGTATTCGTTAATAGCAATTAATGTTGCTTTAGGTAGTTGTTCGTAGAAACGAGCTATTTCAATTTGTTCTCTGTTTTCAAAAAGTTCTTCAAGATTATCATTTTGAGATGCAAATTCTTCTATTTTACGATATAATTCTTGTTTTATTTCTTGTGCAATTTGGTTTGAACGTTTTGAAAGCATGCTGATTGTTTCATACATATTATCAGTTACCTTATTAAAAGCACCACTATCACGAGTTTCTGTGGTCTTATCAGCTGTTGTTCTTTTGTAATCCATATTTTATATATCTTATTTATTTAATTCCTTTAAACTTAAGTCGTTGATTTTCTTTAACTCTATTAGTTTAGGTGATTCAGGATAAAATGCTAGAAATTTTTGATAGTCACTTATAACCCATTCTAATCTTTCATTTCTTTTTTGAGGAATACTATTCTCTGCAAATTTATGTCCTGCAATTACTATGTAATACATTGCATCTTCACGATTTGATGCATCAGGATATTCATTTAGAAAATTCTTTAATGCAAATTGTGCTGATTGATGTTTCCCTGTTTTGAAATAATTATATGCTATTTCAAAATCTTTCTTTATCACCTTTTCTCTTAATTCATCCATATATTTATTGGCCAACTTAACCTTATCTGATTTTGGGTATTTATTAATATAGGTTTGGAATTGTATTAGAGATTCTTTGGTTAGGGTTTGGTCTAATGTGTGCTTTGGAGATTCTAAATACTTGCAATAAGCTGCTTGAAAGAGTGCATCCTCTGCATCTTTGGAATATGGGAACCAACGTACAAAGTTTTCAAATTGATATCCAGCAGAATAATAATCTTTTGAACCTAAAAGACTTTTCGCATAATACATATTAACACTTTCTGCTTTTTCTCTTCCACGATAATAGAGTAAGAGGTTCTCAAATAATTGAGTAGCATGAAAATAATCTTGTTTTTCGAAGGCCGCTACTGCTGCTGTATATTTAGCATCATGATCACTGCCCTTCAATAGTTTTTTATGCTTGCTACTTCCACAAGAAAGTAATAATGTGCATATTATAATTGTAATAAGAGAAAAATTTCTATATTTCATAAGTTGCAAAGATAGTTATTATTTTATAAACCAAACGAATAAAGAACAAACATATTATAATTTTTAATTTATTTCGATAATCCAAACCACCCATTAAGATTTATATGCTTACTTTTGCAATAAATTATTACTACAAATTATATGCAACTAGTTACTCTTACAACAGATTGGGGACGTTCCGACCATTATGTTGGTGCTGTTAAGGCCAAACTCTATTCAACCATTAATGATTGTCAGGTTATTGATATCTCTCACGATATTAAGAAATTTGACCTTATGGAGGGTGCCTTTATAGTAAGAAATGCTTGTTTGAACTTCCCTAAAAATACAATACATATAATTGATGTTGACTGCTCAGAAAGTAAGAAAAAAAAACATCAACATGCTGTTATTAAATATAATGATCAATTCTTCATTTGTACTGATAATGGTATGCCAAGTATTATTTTTGAGGGTCTATCTCCAATTAAAGTTATTGGTATAACTGAATCTTACCAAGAATCGTCCTATTACACATTTTCTGCTTTTGATTTGTTTTGTAAGGTAGCAGCTCTGATTTCTTATGAAACAAATATTGAAGAGCTTGGTTATGAAATAACTGAACTTGTTAAAAAGAATGTTTTAACTCCAATAATTTATCCAGATAGCATACTTTGTACTGTCTTTCATGTTGATGGATATGGAAATGTTTTTCTAAATATTACTATAGGAGAGTTTATGAAATGGAAGGAAAATAAGAAGTTCGTGATAGAGGTTGAAAGTAATAAAATTGTCAGTATCTCTCATTCCTATGATGATGTTAAGGTTAATGATCCATTACTAACTATTTCTTCTTCAGGTTATTTAGAGCTTGCTATTAATAGGTCAAATGCATCTGAACTTCTTGGTTTAAAGGTTGGAACACCTCTTGCAATTACTATTGATCCGAAAGAATCTCAGAAATAAATTCAATTGCTTTAATAGATCTTGGGGTTTGAAGATCCATTAATTCACTTTCTATTCCAAAGACTTTATTGTTTTTTACAGCACTAAGATTAGTGTAGGGGTATGTTTTTACAAAATTTGCTGAATCTTCTCTTCTAACAAATATAAAATCAGGTTGTTGAGCAAATAACTCTTCTGTAGAAAATGACCAGTTAATTGAGTTCTTTGCAATATTATCTCCTCCAGATAGTGTTATTATTTCATTGATATATGTTTCTTTT
Source organism: Bacteroidales bacterium (assembly GCA_012837565.1). Lineage (GTDB taxonomy): Bacteria > Bacteroidota > Bacteroidia > Bacteroidales > P3 > UBA10566. The sequence goes on from DUQY01000123.1 coordinate 11,014, forward strand.
CCTGCTGAATAATCACCACTTTGACCATATCCTATAACATAATATACTTTCGGTTTAATAAAATTCTCTTGTCTTGACTCCTTTTTCTCTCTCTTTGATTTAATTTCTTGAAGTTTTGTTTTACAATCACTAATTATTTTGGCTGCTTTTTCTTTCTTATCTAAAATGTCTCCAAGAACTTCAATAATATTATACATTCCCTCAATTTCACTGGTCTCTTTAAATGAAATTATGGGAATTTTGGAGGACTCTATTGTTTCAAACATTTTCTTGGTGAATATTGAAGAGGTTATTACAAGGTCTGGTTGCATTGAAATAATCATTTCTAAATTAGCATTATTTATACCTCCTATTGATCTAATGTTTTTTACTTGTGGGGGATAGGTGCAAAACTCTGTTCTACCTATTAATCTATCGCCACATTCGAGGTCAAACAAAATTGAAGTTATGGCAGGTGAAACCGAAACAATTGTTTTAGGAACTGACTTAATTGGTGATTTTGTTGAGATAACGTAATTGTTCTTTTTCATATCCTTATCTCCACCTTTGCAGGAAGTGAAATATACTGAAGAGAATAGAAGCAGTAAAAGAATTATATATTTAGATACTTTCATTATTGTGAATGATTATATGTTTATTGTCAATAATATCTGCTCTAACATTAAAGAGTTCTTGTATGTTTTCTTGTGTAAGGATTTCTTTTGTTTTTCCAAAATAAATAAGACGTCCATCTTTGAGAGCAAGGATTTGGTCGGAGTATTTAAGAGCAAGGGTAAGGTCGTGTAGTATTATAAATATTGTGGTATTATTCTCTTTGTTTATTTTGGTTAGGAGTTCCATTATTTCAAATTGGTGGTGTATATCCAGTGATGAAACAGGTTCATCTAATAGTATTATTGGGGTTTGTTGTGCTAGTGCTCTTGCTATCATAACCCTTTGGAGTTCTCCACCACTTAATTGTTTTACTGATCTATCTTTAAGATGCCAGGTATTGGTTTTTTTCATACACTGCTCAACAATAGTCATATCTTGTTCGGAGTCGGTTTGTAGTAATTTTTGATATGCCATCCGTCCCATCATAACAACTTGAAATGATGAGAAATCGAAAAGGAATTCGCTATGTTGAGAGACTACAGAAATCTTATGTGCTAAGAGTTTTGGGGTGTATTTGTTTATAAGTTTATTATTAACCTTAACACTTCCTTTTGTTGGCTGAATGCTATTGGAAATACATCTTAATAGGGTTGTTTTTCCACTCCCATTTGTTCCAATAACTGAATAGAAACCACCTTTTTCTAATGTAAAACTTATATCTTCAATAATGTTTTTTTCTCTTACCGAATATGATACATTATTTACTTCCAATATAATATCATTAATAACTTCTTTCATACTTATTGATTGAGTTTCTTTTTAGCATTATATAAGAGGTAAATAAAGAATGGTGCTCCAACAACTGCTGTTATTGAACCTATTGGTAGTTCACTAGGTGCAATAGCTGTTCTTGAGATTATATCGGCCACTAGCATAAAAATCATTCCTCCAAAAATTGAAAAGGGGATAATTCTCCTATTATCAGATCCTACTAATAGTCTAATTATATGAGGTACTATTAAACCCACAAAACCAATTACTCCACAATATGAAACAATTACTCCAATCATAAGTGTTGAAAAGAAAAGGATTAGTTTTTTTGTTCTTTCAACATTTACTCCTAAGCTTCTTGCAGTATCATTTCCGGTTAGAAGTGCATTAAGTTCTCTTGCGTATATTCTAATTATAATAATTCCAATCAGCACAAAAGGAAATACAATTGCTATATCCGAAAACTTACTTCCAGAGAGTGAACCCATAGTCCAGAAGATTATCTTATCCATACTATCTTGGTTAACAACCATGATAATTGATATAATGGCTGCAATTAGGAAGTTTATGCTAATACCTGCTAATAGGAGGGTTGTGATATGGAGTCTATTGCCAACAGAGGATATTCTAATAATTATCCAAACTGTTAGGAGTGCAAATGAAAATGCAAATCCTCCAATTGAGAAAAAGAATACATCTAATCCTAATACAATTGCAGTTGCTGCTCCTAATGCAGCTCCTGAGCTAATTCCAAGTGTGTAGGGGTCTGAAAGTGGATTGCGAAATATTGCTTGATATGCTGCTCCACAAACTGCCAGTCCTGCACCTGAGAGAACACACATAATAACTCTTGGTAGTCTGAGATGTTTAATAATGTATAATGAGTTTTCATCAAAAGATCTAATATCAACGCTACCTAAAAACAGTCCAAGGATCATTAATCCTAAAACAACTATTGTTAGTAAGCAATATAAAATTATATCTTTTCTTCTCATTCTCCAATTATTTCATTTGCTTTATCTAATGCTTTTGAGATATGGTCGAAGATAAACTCATCATCTAAATATTTTAAGAAACCAGATTTTATAAGTGTCTCATGTACGTGCGGAGTAACTCCTGAAAGAATTACTTGTATTTTCTCTTTTTTCGATTTACTACATAAAGATGCTAAGTTCTTTAGTCCTGTTGAATCGATGAAAGGAACTTTTCTCATCCTTATAATTCTAACCTTAGGTCTTATCTTGGTTTCATAACTTATTTCATCAAATGTGTTAGCAATGCCAAAGAAGAAAGGTCCATCAATTTCAAATATCTCAATCTTTTCTGGGATTTGCTCCATCTTTATATCATGACTTTCTTGATCTTCTGTTCGTTTTATTTCGTTTTCAATAACTGTAATTCCGGAAGTGTCCATAACTCGTTTTATAAATAGAACTGCTGCTATAAGAAGTCCTATTTGAATAGCAATTGTTAGGTCGAAAATAACAGTTAGGAAGAATGTTATTAGAAGAACTAGAACATCAGATATTGGGTCTTTGAGTATTGAACGGAAAGAACGCCATTCACTCATATTATAAGCAACGAAAACTAATATACCAGCTAAGCAAGCAAATGGAATATAAGCAGCAAGTGGCATAAGGAAAAGATAAATAAGTAGGAGGAAAACAGCGTGAATTATACCAGCAACAGGAGTTTTCCCACCATTATTAATATTTGTCATAGTTCTAGCAATTGCACCAGTTACAGGAATACCGCCAAAGAATGGTACAACTATATTAGCAACCCCTTGACCAATTAATTCAGTATTAGAGTGGTGTTTCTTACCTGTTACTCCATCAGCAACCATTGCAGACATTAAACTTTCAATAGCACATAGCATTGCAATGGTGAAAGCTGGTGAAAGAAGTAAGCGAATTGATTTTATGGTAATTTGAGGGACTACAGGACTTGGAAGTGGTGAACCACCTGAAAGTTCTGGATATTTGTTACCAATTGTTGCAACCTCAATATTAAAATAGTTTTTTAGAACAAGTGCAAGAATAGTACATAGTATAATAGCAATTAAACTTCCTGGAATTTTCTTAGTAACTCTTTGCCAAGTAAAAGCTATTACAAGGGTTATAACTGCAATAAGAGTTGCCCAAATATTAATGGTAGAGAAGTTTTGAAAATAAACTACCCATTTATCTAAAAACTCAGAAGGAACCATAAGTGAGCTTCCATCTATAGCAGTTAGTCCAAAGAAATCCTTAATTTGAGTTGAGAAAATAACAACCGCAATTCCAGATGTAAAACCAACAAGAATGGGGTAGGGCATAAATTTAATAAAATCTCCAAGCTTAAGGACTCCAATAAGAATAAGTATTATACCTGCCAAAACTGTTGCGATAATTAACCCTGGCATTCCAAATTCTGCAATAATACCTGCAATTATAACTATGAATGCACCTGTTGGACCTCCAATTTGGAAGTTAGAACCTCCAAGAAAAGAAACAATAAAACCACCAATAATGGCAGTAATTAAACCTTGCTGGGGAGAAACTCCGGATGCAATACCAAATGCTATTGCAAGTGGGATTGCTACAATTCCAATTATGATTCCTCCGATTAAATCTTGAACGAATAATTTTTTAGAATAAGATCTACTTTTAATCAGTTCAAATAGCTTGGGTTGGAAAACCTCACGTATATTAAATTTTGCCATTAGAAATTAAAATAATTAACGAAAATAAAGTGCAAAGGTAATAAAAATAAGCATAGAAGAAGAAAAATATTACTCATTGTTTATACTGAAACCTTCAAGTTATATTGGTATATTTTACTTCCAAACACTATTATTTTATAGTAAATCATCTTTTTTTTAGTAAAAAAGACTATCTTTGCATCCTTATTTAATATTTTCATAAAAGAATGCTTAATAGACATTTTCTTAGAGCAAAGGTTCTTCAATTGCTTTACGCTTTTCAAATCAACGACTGTTCTGATGTAGAGGGACATAAGAAAAAATTGATTGACAGTTTTCGTCATCTTGTAGATTTACAAACTTATCTGTTTTCTGCTTTAATGGAGTTTCATTCTATTGCTTACGATAAAATGGACGACAATAAACAAAAGATGCTTCCTACCCCTGAAGATTTAAACCCTAATTTAAAGTTTCTTGAAAATGAGTTTTTCAAAATGCTTTTTGAAGATAAAGGTTTGACCGACAGAGTTAAAAAATTAAAAATTAACTGGTCGGAAGAAAAAGATATATTGAGAAATATCTTTAAAAGATTTATGGAATCTGACT
>DUQY01000124.1 GCA_012837565.1 Bacteroidales bacterium
ATTAAAAAACAACCAATCCAGAATTAGTCATTTCTTTTATTGAAGTATTACTGATTGTTTTTAACTAGTTACATACTCTTATCCCATGAAGCAGTTTTACAAATTCTTATTGATAGTAGTTATTGGCATTTCTCTTTTTTCAACTGTTAGTGCCACCATTCTTTATGTAAAACCTGAAGCCAGCAATTCTGCATGGCAGGGAAAATCGAATGTTTTTTCAGATTTGCAGTCTGCACTTTCCAGTGCCGCTAGTGGCGACCAGATTTGGGTGGCTGCGGGTACTTACAAACCAACGACTGATAATGACCGCACTATATCCTTCAAGTTAGAAGATGGAGTTGAGCTCTATGGCGGTTTTGCAGGAAATGAAACTGCATTAAGCCAACGCAATTGGCGGGTGAATGAAACCATTTTAAGTGGGGATATAGGAACGATAGGCCTTGCTACTGATAACAGCTATCACGTGCTTAGGGCGGATGGAACTAAAATAAATCCCATTACTAATTCTACAATACTGGATGGGGTTATTGTTGAAGGTGGTTATGCAAGTATGTATAAAAATCATAATGGAGGAGGGTTATATTTGAATTTTGCTTCACCTGTAATACGTAACAGTTGGTTTCGAAATCATTATGCAGCAGGAGAGGGAGGTGCGGTATTTGCTGATGAAGAATCACCTGCGCTTATTGGAAATACTATTTTTACCAATAACAGAGCCAGAGAAGGTGGTGGAGCAGCATACAGCATCTATTCGGCTATGCAGTTCCATCATTGCGTATTTTATAAAAATTATTCGAGAAGAATGGGTTCTGCTGTAAAAGCTAATAGTACTGCTTTACGAATACTTAACTCAATTGCATGGAATAATCATAGTGATGAGGATAAAGTCGCATTTGTTAATACATCCGTTAGCTACTCATTGGCTCAGGGTGGAAGTTTTGGTACAGGAAATATTGATGCTGATCCTTTATGGGTTGATGCTGAAAATGGAGATTTTCGCCTTAGAAATGATTCGCCAGGTATTAATACTGGCAATTCAGAGTTGATCCCTGATTGGTTAGAGCTTGATTTTGAAGGCGAAGCGAGAACCGAAGGCGGATTAACAAACAGGGGAATTTATGAAGGTAATGCCACGGTTCCTAAGTTGATAAGCCCAAAAACTGACTCCTTTTTTGAAAGTGATATATCCGAAGTTGAGGTGTCATGGGAGACACCTATAAACAATGGTGATGATATCATTGAGTTTGTAATTGAATATATACATAATGGTGAAGAACACATAAGCAATATTTCTCTCGAGACAATTTCATATTTAATTAAAGATTTGAATCCTTTAGATGTTATTAGTTGGCGGTTGGCTTACAAAACTACTAATGGCGACTTAAACTGGAGCGAATGGCGCACTTTTCGGATTAGGAGAACACATCATTTACATGTCACCACTAGCGGTACAGGAAATGGTTCATCATGGCTGAATGCCACAAGTCTCCATGAAGCATTGTCTATGGCTACATTTGGTGATAAAGTTTGGGTAGCAGCAGGCACTTATAAACCAACAGATGGTAACGACAGAACAAAGTCTTTTGATATAAAAGAAGGAATAGAAATTTATGGCGGGTTTATCGGTAATGAAACAACCTTAGAAAAACGTAACTGGCAATTAAATCAAACTATATTAAGCGGAAATATAAGTGATCCCAATATTCATGATGACAACAGTTATCATGTTGTTACCTTCATTGGTTCTTTTGCAAAACCAATTTCTAATTTCACTGTTTTTGATGGTTTAATTGTTGAAGAAGGTTATGCCAATTCAAATTCAGGCAATAATGATCATGGCGGAGCTCTATTTTTAAGTAATGCTTCTCCATTAATTCGAAATGTTTGGATAAGAAACAATTTTGCAATTTCTGGTGGTGGAGCTGTTTATGGGCAAGTTTTATCTTCAGCTTTATTTGGGAATGTGCTTTTCACAAATAACAGAACCAATATTTATGGTGGGGCCGTATATACACTTTATTCAGATATGGAGTTTCACAATTGTTTGTTTTCTAAAAATTATTCTAGTAAAACAGGTGGCGCAATTTATTGTAATGCATTTAGTAATTGTATATTAACAAACTCAATTGCATGGGAAAATGGAGCCAAAACCGACAGTCAAAATTTTAACAGAATTTCTGCTGAAAGCTCAATCATTGAAGGTGGATATCCTGGTGTAGGAAATATTGATAGCAATCCTTTATTTGTAGATTCAGACCATGATGATTATAGATTATCTGCTTCTTCACCTGCATTAAATGCCGGAAATGTATCGATACTGCCTGAGTGGTTAACTTGTGATTTGATAGGGAAACCACGAGTAACAAATGACAAGTTGAATATCGGATTATATGAAGGATTCGTTTATACGCCAATTCTAATTTCTCCCAAAAACAATGTCTTCTATGATGAAGACATTACTGAGATCGAAGTTGTATGGGAAATACCAGATGATTCAACGGTTGAATATGCTGGTCTTTTTATTGAATACTTTAAAAATGATGAGGTTCCTATAACAATTGATGTTGCTCAGCAACAATCTTATTTGTTTGAAGAATTAAAATCTTTAGATATTATTAAATTGCGGGTATTCGGATTAACTTCTGAAGGGCATAGGCATTCTAGTGAATGGCGTACTTTTAGAATAAAAAGAGGACATCCATTGTATGTAAAAGAGGGAGCCAACTCAAACGGGACATCCTGGCAGAATGCCATCAGTCTACAGCAAGCTCTGTCTTTAGCCGTTTTTGGGGATCAAATTTGGGTAGCAGAAGGCACCTATAAACCCACCGATGGAATTGATCGCACTATCTCTTTCCAATTGAAAGATGGAATTAAATTATATGGTGGTTTTGCTGGTGACGAAACCGAGTTAAACCAGCGCGACTGGCAGATAAATAAATGTGTTTTAAGTGGAAATATTGGAGATGCAGATATTAGTTCAGACAATAGCCTTCATATTATTAAGGCAATAGGAACAAGTTCAGATCCTCTTACTGCCTTTACGATACTTGACGGTTTTATTGTTGAAGAAGGTTATGCAGATTTAGCACTTTATAATGACAATGGTGCCGGATTGTTCTTAAACAATGCTTCACCTATCATTTGTAATGTTTGGTTTAGAAGTAACTATGCCGGTAGTAATGGAGGTGCAGTATGTGCAGAGAACAACTCTTTAGCAGAATTTGGGAATGTTATATTTACCAAAAATAAATCACAAGATAATGGAGGCGCAGTTTCTACAAATACCTCTATATTGCAATTTAACAACTGTTTATTCTATGGCAACTCCGCAGGTAAGTATCAGGGTGCAATGAATAGCACAGAGAGAAGAACTATAGTGAACAACTCCATTGTTTGGAATAATACTTCCCAAAATTCTTTTTACCAATTTAATTTTACTACATGTCGTAATTCCATTGTTCAACAAAAGTATCTTGACACGGGTAATATTAATGAAGAGCCAGAGTTTATTGATCCTGATAATGAGGATTTTCGTTTGAGATACAATTCGCCTGCAATAAATGCAGGGAACGCAGAACTTATTCCTGATTATCTATCTGCAGACTACGCTGGTAATCAGCGCCCTATCAACAATGGCGTTAACGTGGGGATATATGAAGAATTTGTATACACGCCTTCCATACTTACTCCAAGCCACAACTCACTGTTAGATGGAGGAGCTACTGAGGTTGAGTTAGCATGGCAAATTTCAGATCTGTCCTCAGAAAAATTTACAGAATTTGTAATTGAGTATATTAAAAATGAAGATAACAAAACAAGTATTGAAAGTATCAAAGAACTTACTTATGTTTTTAGTGACCTAAATCCTTTAGACAATATACAATGGCGAGTAGCTGCGATAAACTCAGAGGGCAAATACAATTGGAGTGTTTGGTGCTCATTTAGTGTAAAAAGAGCATATTATCTGCACGTTACCACTGATGGTATTGGTGGCGGCACCTCATGGCAAGATGCTATGAGCCTGCAACAAGCTATACTTACTTCTGTTCGAGGAGATCAAATATGGGTTGCTGCTGGCATCTATAAACCAACAGATGATGACGATCGCAAAATTTCATTTAAACTTAAAGAAGGAGTTGAATTATATGGAGGATTTGCTGGCGATGAAACTGAGTTAAATCAGCGAAATTGGCAAACTAACCAAAGTATTTTAAGTGGCAATATTGGAGAAAATGATGTTGATACTGACAACACTTATCATGTCGTAGAAGCTATAGGAACAGCTTCAAACCCAATTACCTCTTCTTTACTAATCGATGGGTTTATTGTTGAAAAAGGATATGCTGATTTATCCGAGAATGATAACGAAAATGGTGCAGGCCTATATTTATCTTATGCATCCCCTATAATTAGAAATGTATGGTTTAGAAAAAATCGTGCATCTAAAGATGGTGGAGCTGTTTATGGTATATCATCAACGTCAGCTGAATTTGGCAATGTGCTTTTTACCGAAAATACAGCTGGCCTGAATGGTGGAGCTGTCCGAACAAAGAGTCAAAACAATCAACCTGCTCCTCATTTCCATAATTGTCTGTTCTATGATAATTATGCAAATAATAGAGGAGGTGGATTGTATGCAGATAATTATTACAATGATTCAGCAGTAAGAGTTTATAATTCTATTCTTTGGAACAATGATGCAGGCAACAATTATACTCAAACATCAGGGGTAGATATAGAGCATTCCTTAATTCAGGATCCGATTTATTATAGTGGAGATATAAAGAACAATCCCCATTTTGTTGACCCGGAAAATGGGAATTTTCGATTAAAAGAAAATTCTTCTGCAATAGGGACTGGGAGTACAGAGGTTGTGCCAGATTGGCTAATAACTGATTTTGCTGGTAACCCAAGAATTAGTGAAGGAGTTGTTAATAAGGGGATATATGAAGGTTTTATATACACACCCTCTATTATCTCTCCTCTTAACAATGAGGTATTAGACATCAACTTGTCAGATGTGGAATTTTCGTGGCAAATGCCAGAAGGCAATACTGAAATTATTGCTCGATACATGATTGAATACAAAAAGAATGACAGCGATTGTATAATAATAGATAATATAGAAGGTGCAATTTATACACATAAAGGATTTAGTTCCACAGATAGGATTGAATGGCGAGTTGCTGCTATTACAAATAAAGGAGATCAAAACTGGAGCGAATGGCAAGCTTTTAGAATAAAAAGAGCACACCCCCTTTATGTATTGGTTGATGGAAATGGTGCAGGTAATTCATGGTCAGATGCTACAAATCTTCAAAATGCACTCTCTATTTCTATTGAAAGTGATCAGATCTGGGTTGCCGCTGGCACTTATAAACCTACAAATGATGATGATCGAACCATCTCTTTTGAACTTAAAGATGGAATAGAGGTATATGGCGGCTTTGCTGGTGATGAAACAGAATTGCACCAGCGTAACTGGCAAATTAATAAAACGATTTTAAGTGGTGATATTGGCGAAGAAGGTCTTGACACGGATAATAGTTATCATATTCTTGAGGCAATAGGAACAGAAACAAATCCAATTACAACTTCCACCATATTAGACGGGTTTATAGTTGAGAAAGGATATGTGGGTATCAATCTTCTCAATAATAGAGGGGCTGGACTGTACTTGAAATATGCTTCTCCTATTATCATTAATTCTGAGTTTAGAAATAATTTTTCATTTGGACGTGGAGGCGCTATATATGGGGAGATCTCCTCTAATGCTGAATTTGCAAACACTCTATTTGTCAGTAATAATGCGGGTAATGATGGAGGCGCAGTTTTTGCATCAAACTCTATAATGCAATTTAATAACTGCATATTCTATAATAACTATTCTGGCGAATATGGAGGAGCGATATATAGCACAAAGGAAGAGACTCATGTAATCAATTCCATGGCATGGAATAACAAGGCCAAAAAATTGAACCCACAATTCCGTAATATCACATGCAATAATTCCATTGTTGAAGGAGGTTATTATGGTACAGATAATATTGACGCTGAACCAGAATTTATTGACCCTGATAACAACGATTTCCGCTTGAGGAATAATTCTCCCGCCTTAAATGCCGGTGATTTAGAACTTGTCCCTAAATGGTTAACTACCGATTTTTCAGGTAATTCTCGTATTACTAATGGGAATGTTAATATGGGAATATATGAAGGGTTTGTGAATGTACCCATTATCACGTCACCTGTTGACGATGAAATATTCGATAAAAACAAACTTGAAGTGGAATTGCAATGGCAAATGCCAGAAGGTGCCTACATTGATCATGAATCTTTCCTAATTGAATATATAAAAAACAATGAAACTGTAATAAAAGTTGAGGTTTTTGGTCAATTATCTTATGTGTTAGAAGAATTAACGCCTTTAGATGGTTTCAAATGGCGAGTAGCAATAATAAGTTCTAAAGGCGAACAAAATTGGAGCAAGTGGTGCTCGTTCAGAGTGAAAAGAGTACATCCTCTATATGTTACTACTGATGGAGTTGGCGAGGGTACTTCATGGCAAGATGCTATGAGTTTGCAAAAGGCGCTTTCAACTGCTGTTATAAGTGACCAAATCTGGGTCGCTGCTGGTATATATTACCCAACAGATGATGTTGACCGTAATATTTCTTTTCAATTAAAGGATGGAATAGAAGTATATGGTGGTTTTGCTGGTAATGAGACTGAATTAGCGCTGCGTAACTGGCAAATTAATAGAACTATCTTAAGTGGTGATATTGGAGAGAAAGGCGTTGATACTGATAACAGCTATAATGTTGTAACTGCTATGGGAACACATTCATCACCGATTAGATCTTCGTTGGTGGTAGACGGATTTATTATTGAAAAAGGATATGCAGACTTGTCAGATGCCTATGAATACACCTACAATCAAGATGGGGGAGGCTTATATATATCTTATGCATCTCCTATAATTAGAAATGTATGGTTCCGACAAAATTATGCAAGTAGAGATGGTGGATCTGTTTATGCGATATCATCAACATCTGCTAAATTTGGCAATGTGCTTTTTACGGAAAACACAGCTGCACGGAATGGTGGTGCTGTCTGCACACAAAGCCAGAATAATCAACCTGCTCCTCACTTCCATAATTGTCTGTTTTATGATAATTATGCAGAAAAATATGGAGGTGGATTATATGCAGAAAACTATTCCAATCATTCACCAGTAAGTATTTATAATTCTATACTTTGGAATAATAGTTCAGGTGTTTATTATTCTCAAGTTGTTGGAGTCTCGACTGAATATTCTTTGATTCAAGATTATAACTTCACTAGTATCTTGAATAAAGATCCGTTATTTATCAACCCCGATGTAGGAGATTTTAGATTAAGACAGGATTCGCCTGCAATAGGGGCTGGGAATTCAGAATTAGTACCTAATTGGTTGATGACTGATTTTGCTGGTAACTCAAGAATAACCACTGAGAGTGTTAACATGGGAGTATATGAAGGGGTTATTTACCCTCCCTCTATTATTTCTCCACTTAACAAAGAGGTGTTAGATGCCAGCTTGACAGAAGTTGAGTTATCATGGGAAATGCCAGAAGATAATGCTGAAATAATTACAGAATACAGATTTGAATACAAAAAGAATGATGCTAAATCTATGGTAATTGATAATATTGAAGGAACAAGTTATATTCTTACAGGTTTAATCCCTGCCGATAAAATAGAATGGAGAGTGGCTGCTTTGGATATCAATGGAGCTAAAATATGGGGTTCTTGGAATACATTTAACGTAAGACGAGATATGCCCATTTTTGTAAAATCCAATGGAAGTGGCGATGGCTCATCATGGTATAATTCAATAAGTTTGCAACAAGCATTAGCTATTGCTGTAGAAGGAGAACAAATTTGGGTAGCTGCGGGTACATACAAACCTACTGAAGACATTGACAGAACCATATCTTTCCATTTAAAAGAAGGTGTTGATCTTTATGGTGGTTTTGCTGGAAATGAAATGACCCTTGAAGAGCGTAACTGGCGCATGAATAAAACAATTTTAAGTGGGGATATAGGTGAGCAAGGTGTTACTAATGATAACAGCTTACATGTTCTTACATCCATTTGGTCATTCAAAGATCCAATTTTAAGCCCTTCTGTGTTTGATGGGTTTATTGTTGAAGAAGGTTATGCTAATTCTTATTCAAATGAAAATCATAGTGGAGGGGGATTGTATTTAAGTAATGCTTCTCATTTAATTAGAAATGTCTGGTTCAAGAGCAATTACGCCTTAAGTACTGGTGGTGCTATCTGTGGCGTTAATTCATCTTCAGTTATTTTTGAAAACATCCTATTTACCAATAACAGAGTTAATAATTATGGAGGTGCTGTTTACTCATCAGCTTCTGACTTGGAGTTTTACAATTGTCTATTTTATGATAATTACTCTGATTATTGGAGCGGTGCCATTTATGGTGCAAATACTGGTGCTGTTAAAGTTTTTAACTCTATAGCATGGAATAATGATAGCGGGAATTATTATTCTCAATTCTATAATGTCTCAACCAGTAACTCTATTGTTCAGGGAGGTTATCCAGGAATAGGGAATATTGATGCAGACCCTTTGTTTATGGATCCGGAAAACGGGAATTTTATGCTGAGAGATGGTTCCCCAGCTATTGATGCAGGAAGTAAAGACTCATTGCCTGAGTTTTTAACTACTGATTATCTTGGTCTGTCAAGAGTTCAAGGCAATGAGGTAGATATGGGACCTTTCGAGAGCATTGTAATGGCGAACACGATGCCTGCGAACCATGCAGGTGCTAAAGAATCTACATTTTTAGGCCTTGAATTCAGATGGGGACTAAAAGATGGCGACAGTTATGATGAAGCAGTAATTCCTGGAATGCAATACCATATTCGAGTCTGGGAATCTGGCGAAGAGGAAAACCTATTATTTGATAAAGTGATTACGCCTGGAGGCTTGTTTCCAACCGATTACAATACCACTAATTTATTTGGGTTTAGCTCAGGGGAAACTTACCACTGGCAGATTGCTATGTTGCTGGATGATATGGAAATATGGTCAGATCCCACGGTCTTTTATCTTGGTCACGACCATGTGATTCATGTTAAGGAAGAAAGTAATGGGACAAGTGGAAACAATTGGAACAATGCCTTTGGAACTTTGCACGAGGCATTAGAATATGCTGTACCTGGAGATGAAATTTGGGTGGCTGGTGGAACCTATTATCCTGTAGATGTTAATAACTCCTCCTCCATTACAATGACAGAAACAGAAACAGCTCTTCAGTTAAAAACGGGTATGTCGATATATGGAGGTTTTGCAGGAACTGAGATAACACGGAATCATAGAAACTATAGAGCCAACCCTACTATTATTAGTGGAGATTTGTCTGGTACTAATGATTACTCTACAAGTAGTAAAAACCTTTTCATAAATACGGGTAGTACAGAAATTCCCATTGAACGAGGAACTATTATTGATGGGTTTATTTTTGAGCATGCATCTCAGTCGGCCATAGTAAATAATCAGGCATCCCC
>DUQY01000125.1 GCA_012837565.1 Bacteroidales bacterium
AGAGGTAGAAGATAAATTAAATAATAGACCTCGTAAAAGATTTGGTTATTTGTCCCCTTTGGAACAATTAAATAAAGTATTAACAAATGAGGAAAAAGTTGCATTTAAAACTTGAATTCGGCGAATAAATTTATTTGATTTATAATATAATAACGTATATTTTAGGTTAATAATATAAACAAAACTAAAATATTGGCAAATATATAATGTTTTTTCGCAATTAAGCTTGTATTTGGAATAAATATGTATATTTGCAGTATTAATAAGTTCAGTCAAGTATTAACCTTAAAAAAAATGACTTATGGCAGTTGAAAAAGTATGGATAGAAGATGATTGTATAGCATGTGGCATGTGCGTTAGTATATGCCCAGAGGTTTTTAAAATGGAAGACCTTGCAGTTGTGATTGAGGGTGTGGATTATGCTCAACACACTGACGGAATTATAGAAGCAGCAGAGTCTTGTCCTGTTGAAGTAATTAAATATTCTGAATAAGAGAATATAAAACTTAAATCACTGAAAGAAGAAAGGCTACTCTTTATATTAAGAGTAGCCTTTCGTATTTTGTTAAAATAAATTGTCAAACGAATAAGTTAAATAACTTAATCTAGAAAAAAGCTTTTTTGTCCCGATATTTACCTACCATTATTATAATACTTTGGTGTTAAAACAAATTGAATTGTAGTAACGATAGGATTTAATTTTAATTTTCCTGAAAAATTATAATTTCAATATAGAGATTGAAAAGGTCTATAAGCGAATTGAGTTTAGCTGATAAATCGACATCTTATTGTAATACCGATTATCAGTGGAGGTTATGTAATAGCTATATTTAGTGTTCTTATTGTTAAAGCTAAATAAGCTAACATTGTCGCCTGATGAAGAGTTTTCAACCTTAGAGGTTCCAAACCTATAGTCGGTAAGGATGAATTTTAGATTGGTTTTGGAATCAGTTTTTGCAAATGATATGATTGTGTTGAATAAACCTTTTGAAGAGTTCTTCTTAACAGATAATCCTGATTCAAACTTTAGGGCTATATCAACATTATCATTAAAAGATATCTTAGGGCTAACGATTAGTCCTAGGATAAATAATGATGTGATAATATAGATTTTGAATCTTTGCATAAAACTTTCTTTCTTCAACTTGCAAAAGTAAACTATAAATTTCTAATTTGCAATTTTTTTCAAATAAAAATTGAAGAAAATCTTTTTTATGGTGTTGTTTGAGATTATTATATTAATTTTGTCATTCCAATAAACCTTATTTATATGAATTCAAGTGTTATTACATTTAACGAGAAAAACTGCACCTCTTGCTATTCTTGTGTAAGAAACTGTCCTGTTAAAGCCATTAAAGTTACTAAAGATAGTGTTTATCCGCAGGTTATTGCAGAAAGATGTATTGGTTGTGGGAGTTGTGTTGAGGCGTGTTCTTTCAATGCAATTATTGTTGCCGACACAATACAGATAGTTAAGGATTTAATAAAGTCAGGTGATAAGGTTGCCGCAATTTGTGATCCTTCAATTGCAGGAGAGTTTGAGGATATAACAGATTATAGGAAGTTTGTCAAAATGATAAGGAAGATAGGCTTCGAATATGTTACTGAGGTGGCTTTTGGAGTTGACTTAGTTGCAAATCGTCAAGCTATATTAACTAATGATAAATCAGGAAAATACTATATAACTTCTCATTGTCCGGTTATGAACATGTATATTGAGAAATATGCACCAGAACTTGTAGATAACTTAACAAGAACAGTTTCTCCGGCACCAGCAACAGCGGTTGCCCTAAGAAATATATATGGAAATGATTTAAAGATAGTAAACATTTCTCCTTGCATTGGAGCAAAAAAAGATATAGACCGTCATCAAAATTCAGCTAAAATAGATGCTGTACTTTCTTTTAGGGAGCTAAGAAAGATGTTTAAGGAGATGAATATAAGAGAAGAGACGGTTGAGTTTTCTGATTTTGACCCACCACTGGGCTATAAAGGTGCATTATATCCAATTCCAGAGGGTTTCGTTGAGGCATGTGAGCTTTCAACCTCCTTAATTGATGGATGTTTTATTACAGCTCAAGGGGCGGTTGATGCAATTGATGCAGTAAATCAATTTTCAGAACATGGAAATAAGTTTAACAAACACTTTAATCTATATTTTTGCGAGGGATGTATAGTAGGTTCAGGTTCATCTCCAAAGGGCAAAAAGTTTATAAGACATAATTTAGTAAGAGAATACGTTAAGAAGAGAGTTTCTAACTGCGATAAGAAAGTTTGGGATGCTAATATTCTTAAGTTTTCAAATACTCCTTCAATCAAATGTAATTATAAAATAGACGATCAGCACCTTCCAACTCCAACAGATGATGAAATGGAATTAGCTTATGAAAAGCTAGGCAAAGCAACCTCAGGAAGATTTACTGACTGCCATTCTTGTGGTTATGGAACTTGTAAAAAGCTAGCAGAGGCAATTGCACAAGGCATAGCAACCGAAGATATGTGTCTTACTCATACCCAAAGTGGGAATCGTATTTTCCATGACCAATTGCAATCCACAACAAAAGAACTTATTTCAACTCAAGAAGAGGTTTCTCACCTAAAAGATAATTTAAGCTTACAACAAGTTAGGAATGCTGAGGTTTCAAAAGCTATGTCTCTAATGGTTCATAGTCTAAAAATTGGTGCAGCTATTATTGATGACCATATGAAGATAGCAGATTCTAATGCCTCATTTGTTGAAATATTAGGTGATGATGCAAAGGAAATCGACGAAGTTATACCAGGACTTGTGGGAGCAAGTATTAGTTCGTTAGTTCCAAAGAATATTTCTAAGCAAATAGAGTTTTTATTAAAAGGAGAAGAAGGCATTGTTACAAAAGATATTGAATTTTCTGGCAGACTTGTAAGCGCTTCAATTTTCTCCCTAATACCAAAGAAATCTGTATGTATTCTTATAAGGAATCTTTATGACCAAGAAGAAAAACCACAAGAAATTATTAATAGAGTAACCGAAGTGATTCAGCAAAACCTTCGTCAGGTTCAGGAAATTGGTTTCATTCTGGGTGAGGGTGCATCTAATACAGAGAAGATGCTAAATACTATTATCAAACTAACTAAGAATCAATAATTTAATGTGGCGTTTTAGGAAATTCTTTCAGTATTTAGCCAAAAGAAAACCTATATCCTCTTTATTTAATAACAATTATCTTTTTCGAAATCTTGTTTGTTGGACTTGTTATTTGTAAGTAATATGTGCCAGTTGGAAGACTACTAACTCTTATCTCCTTAGGTAGCTTATCCCATTTGTTTAGTGTTTGTCCATTTTGGTTAATTAATTTAGTTTCCCCAAAATCATTGCTTTGAGTTTCTATATTAATAATATCCTTTGAAGGGTTAGGAGAAATCTTAATTAATGAGCTATAATCAATATCATCCTCTAATGAACTTAGGTTTAAGTAAATTATAGTAGACCAGTCGCTATACTCATCAATTCCACAATAAGACCTAACCCTAAACATATATTCTGTTTCTAAATCTAGGTTCCTAATATTGTGAATGGCAACGTTAAATACCCTAATACTATTCCAATCAACTGCATATCTTTCTTTGAATTCTAATTCCCATATTGTTTCACCCATATCATCCCAAGAGCATGATACTGTTTCATCTCCTTTTGCAGAATTTTGGTAAATAGCATTGAAGTTTGTTGGGGCTTGGCATGAAATAGCTGTATTTGTTTTAAATGTTATTTTAGTCCAAATTTGATCTGATACTGCTCCACAATTAGACTTTATCCAAATGTTATATACTGTATTAGGTAGTAAATTAGAGATTTGAAAAGGATGCAAGCTTGTTGTGTAGTTTATTGAAGAGCCTAATAATGTATCTGTAACAAGAATATTCCAGCTTGTATTGTTAGTTGAGCTAGTCCAGTCAATAATAACATTGGTTGAGCCTATTTCCATTATCGATATTTGGTCTGGAGACTTACATAAATCTCTAATTTGAAAATCTTTTATATAGTTATTGACTTTAGAGGTCTGATTATGTTTTGGAACAAAAGCAAATCTAATATATCCTTCATTTGCAAGCTGTGGTATTTCCTCAAGAACACTAGAGGCGAAATTCTCTGTTTGAATAAGATTTTTTATTTCAAAATATGTTGAACCATTATTTGTTGCAAGGAGTTTTGTGTGTAAGAAAGGGAATACACTATCGCAGTGATAATACATAAAACTTAGCTCTGGGTATCCTAAGTTAGTAAAATTAAATATTGGAGAAAAGAGGGTGTCACCCTTTGTTTCCCAGCAAGAGTTTTGATTATCATAACCCTGTCTATTATTCCAAGCAATACTATCAGATAAATCATTAAAAGGGAATTGATTTACTGTATTACATAAGGTATGTAAAATGAAGTTTGAATACCTTGATGTGTCTTCGTGAATTGAGATAGCTTTAATTCTAACGCTATAATAAGTATCTGCCATTAAGTTTGTTAGGGTATCAAACCTTGTATAAATATCTCTCGATGTATAAACTGTATTCTCTCCATTATTTATTCCATACTCAAACACCCATTTTGTAACACTTGGGTCTTGGTCCCAAGATAGAATGGCATTATTACTAGAATAAGAGATTGTATGAATGTTTGAAGGTGGAAGACATTTTATTCTGGTAGTGAATGTGTCTATGGTTGAAAAGAAACTCTCTTCCATTAAGCAGTCGGCTTGAACTCTATAAATATAAGTTGTGTTATCATCTAAGTTTTGAAGGCTATGGTTTGAAGTAACCGAATTTATTGTATTCCATTGCGTATGTCCTGCTTTTCTGTATTGAATATTGAAAAACTCTTGTCCCTCTGCAAAATTCCAACTAAGATTAGCATAGCTTGACGAAACATAGCTATGAGTTGGATTGGTAGGAGGAGCACAGTAGCGAGCAGTAATGTAAATATCATCAACAATTGCTCCACCTTGTCCACCAACTGATGCATTGTTTTTCCATGCAAAAACAAGTCTGCGAACTTGTCCAACAAATTGAGCTGGAATTTCAATATGTTCTGATTGCCATTCATTATTCGAATTATTATAAAAAACATTCCCAATACTATTTGATTCGCTTGGCAATTCATTAACGTTTAGTGGGGTGTTTTCTCCCATCAAATAAACTTTTAATCCGTCATGTGCTAATTCTCCTATGCAATTCCATTTGAAATCTAAATAGAAACTTGAAGCATAACTTGGAATTAAAACATCAATGTATGCATAGCTAATTGCAGAGGATTGAGAATAATAATCATTAGTGTTTCCTCCGTTTGTTGAAATGTAAATTGATTTGTTTCCGTCAACTGTTATATTATACGAGTCACTTAATAACCAAGGGTTCAAAGGACCATTTACAAAGCCAAAGGTTGAGTTTTGAACATCGTCTTCAAAGGTTTGCATAACAGGTAAGTCATAAAACTGGTTAGATATATATCTTGTGCTAATAAACGACCAACCGCTTTCGTTGCCTAAACAATTGTTCTTAACTGCAATTTGATACCAATTGTCAAGAATAAGAGCTGAGTTTGGGATTTCATAAAAATAATTATTTACAATAACTCTTGCACCTTCAAGATTAGGATCCGAACCAAGTTCACCATAGACAACCTCCCATTCATTTTGAGTTGAGTCTGCTTCCCATTGAATGGTAATTCCTGTTGGCCCCATAGCATTAATGGTTAGTTGTGAAATTGGATTACAACCATTAGGATATGAATATGTAATGAAGTTTGAAATTGTTGACCAAGCTGTCGTATCTCCATAAATATCTATCATTCTAACCTTCCAATTATAAACCGTTCCTAAAATAAGATCTGTTATAAATAAAGAGTCTGTTGAAACCATTTGTTCAACCACGTTATTACTTTGAGAAACATTATAAGAAACAATCCAAAACATTCCATTTATGTCGTTACTCCAAGAAAGGGTTGCATCTCCAAATTGAATATTTGTGGCATTTAAATTGGTTGGCGCAGGAAATTGTGAATTGTCAGCACTAGCATTGAAAGCAAATGAACACAATAAGATAAAGAAAATATAAGCTCGTTTCATAATATTAATATATGTTTTAGTCTTTAAACAGCAAAAGTAACTAAAATGTAAACAACAAACAAAAAGTTTTTGTACTTTTGCATCTTATGACAATGGAAGAACAAATAAATAGAGCAAGTTATAATGATGACAGTGTAAAGTCTCTTCAATGGAACGAACATATTAGACTTCGTCCGGGGATGTATATTGGTAAGCTAGGTGATGGAGCATCGCCAGATGACGGTATATACATTCTAATTAAAGAAATTATAGATAATTCTATTGATGAATTTGCAATGGGGTTTGGTAAGAATATTGATGTAGAAGTTGATTTCGAAACCAAGAGAGTGAGGGTAAGAGATTATGGTAGAGGAATACCACTGGGTAAGGTTGTAGATTGCGTTTCCAAAATAAATACAGGAGCTAAGTAC
>DUQY01000126.1 GCA_012837565.1 Bacteroidales bacterium
AAGGTTAGCACGAGTTACTACTGCCCTATGTATCTTTGATTTTAAAACTTCAATATTCATTTTCTGTTTTGTTTTTAATTAAGGCAAAAAACTAATGAATGATTTCACTCACTAGTCTTTTGTATTAATATCTTAATTTTCAATTAAAAATTTACTGCCGGAATGTTTACGTTTTGTTCTCCTTGTCCTTGATTTTGCATAGACTGCATTTGAGCTTGCTGTTGAGAAATAGCCTCTTGAATTATCCTTGTAAAGGTTTGGTTAGAGTTAATCTTTTGTTCAACAGTTTTAAGCTGAAAGTTTATTGTATTAGAATAGATAAACATCAATAGTTCTGCAGATCTATGATATAGTTCTTCGCTTTGTGAGTTCATTAATTTCTCAATTGTTCCAAGAATGCCTATAAGTTGTTTCTCTCCCTCAGCTTTTGTGTTTGCTGATCTTGACAAATCAATTGCAGAATTAATTATATTAACGGCACTGTTATATTCCTTTTGCATATCTTGAACTCTCAAAATAAAGTCTATCTCAGGTATTGCTTTAAGCCTAGATTGTATTTTGGTGAAATTGTATTCACTTGCATAAGAATATAGTAGACCAAGTATTTGTAGTGATTCGTTCTTAGAACTTATAACACTAATAGCTTTTTTACCCTTAAACTGGTTATAGAATTTTACTTCACTAATGTAGTGGTCAGCAATAAGATTTAAAACCTCTTCACCCTTTTTCATATTTCCAGCCTCACAATACTGAGCAGCTAATTGCATATCGTATTTGTCTAAATATATTTTTGTATGAGGGAATTCTACAAGAGCTTTATCTAATATCTTAATAGCTTTGCCATGTTCGCCCTTAGCACTAAGGCTTTTTGCAAGTAGCATATGTTGTTGACGCATATTTCTTGAATTATTCATCGATACTGCATCTTCAAGATAAGTATGAGGATCCTTTAGTCCACCCCAGTTAAACTTATTCATAAACATATCATAGGTCTTATCTATAGCTATATTACCTCTTTCTTTTGTAGGCATAATTCTATAAACTAAGCCCTCTTGTTGAATGTAGTCGTTAAGGTTTGGAATAATGCTTGTGAAATATGAAGGACTCATAGTGTATATTGGTCTTTTAAACATATTTGTTCCAAGTATATCTAATAGCATTAGCTCGTTTCTCTGAAGCTCTTTCATTCCATTTTCTTGATTCATAGGAATGGTAAATGCAAATTGGTTTTCTCCAGAGGTTATTCTTAGGTTATTAGATAATAATACCTTTACCGAATCGCCTGCATTATCATAGGTGGTTGTTTGTGGGTCATATAACATCCTTGACAAAACATCTTTTAGTTCTTGCTGCTCATCGCTTTCAGGATAAACAACAGTAATATCTAAGCCAAGCCTATAATATTCCTTAGGTAGTGTGAAAGGGCATTTCTCTGACTCATAAACCTTATTATATAACTGCTCAACATACCAATGCATTCCCGAAAGGGTGAAATTAAGTATTCTAATATCTGGTCTTACTCCCTCAACCTCTTGAATATACCAAAGAGGGAAGGTGTCATTATCGCCAAATGTTATTAGTATAGCATCTTTCTCACAGCTCTCTAAGTAATTTCTTGCAAATTCTCTTGCAATATATCTACCACTACGGTCATGGTCATCCCACTCTTGAGAAGCCATTAAAGCAGGAACCGCCAATAAACAAACAGCAGTAACTCCAATAGCTCTAACGTTTTCAGGTATCTTAACCTTAAGTTTTCCTAACCAATCAAATAGTGCATATACCCCCAGCCCAATCCAAATTGCAAAGCCATAGAAAGACCCCGCATAAGCATAGTCACGCTCTCTTGGCTGTGTTGGGTGTTGATTTAGATATAGAACAATGGCAAGTCCTGTCATAAAGAAAAGCAAAAATACCACAAATCCATTCTTCTGATCTTTCTTAAACTGATAGACAAGTCCACATATTCCAAGAAGGAAAGGAAGGAAATAAAGTGTATTTCTTGCAGGATTATTCTTCATTACTTCTGGAATATTGTCTTGAGGCCCTAAGCGTATTTGGTCAATAAACTTAATACCCGATATCCAGTTACCATTAATCAAATCCTTTGTTCCATTCGATTCAGGATCAAAGTTAGAGTGGTTTACTCCAAAGCTTTGAATATCGTTTTGTTTCCCTACGAAGTTCCACATAAAGTATCTCCAATACATGTGGTTTACTTGGTAGCGGAAGAAGTATTTTAGGTTTTGGGAAAAGGTCGGCTTACCATCGTGGTTAACACCTCCCCAATACTTATAATATGTAATATGTTTTTGCTCTTGTGCCGAATACATTCTAGGAAAAACAGTGCAGTCGGCAGGTGCAAACTCATAAGAACCACTCGATTTAACCTTAGTATATTTTTTATTTACCTTATCTTTAATATATTTTGGAGACCCTTCAGTAAATCCAGTAGGTCTTGCAGTATAGTATTGTCCGTAAAATAGGGGAGTAGAACCATATTGCTCACGATTCAAATAAGTAAGAAGCCCAACCGCATCCTTAGGAGCATTCTCGTTGATTGGCGTGTTAGCATTTGCACGAATAACCAAAACTAAGAAAGTTGAGTATCCGATCAGTAGGAAAAGGAAAGCAAGAATAGATGTATTAAGAAGAGGTTTAGCCTTAGCCTTAGAGTGCAAGAGACCAAAAATAATTAATCCTATAAGCAGAGCAAAGAATATAATTGTTCCAGAGTTGAAAGGCATATTAGCCGTATTGACAAAGAATATTTCAAATTTACCAGCAAAGGAAACAATCATCGGAACAACAAAATAAAGCACTAATCCAACAATTAAAATTGATAGAAGACCTGCTATAATAAATCCTTTTCTTGTAGTCTTTGGATATTTCTTGAAGTAAAAAACATAAGCCATTGCCGGAATAGCAAGAAGATTAAGTAGATGGACTCCAATTGAAATACCAACTAAGAAAGCAATTAGAATTATCCAACGTAGGTTATGTCTGTCCTCAGCCTCACTTTCCCATTTCAAGATAGCCCAAAAGACCAGTGCCGTGAAGAAAGAACTCATTGCATACACCTCACCCTCTACTGCCGAAAACCAAAAAGTATCGGAAAAAGCATAAGCCAGCGAACCAACAAGACCACTACCAAAGATAGCAATCATTTGACCCTTTGTCATCTCTTGACCTTTCTTAACAAGCTTTTTACCAAACATTGTTATGGTCCAGAAAAGGAATAATATAGTCAAACCACTACATACTGCACTTAATGCATTAACCATATAAGCAACCTTAGTTACATCTCCACCAGCAAAAAGCGAAAATATACGTCCAAATAATTGGAAAGTTGGTGCCCCAGGTGGATGTCCTACTTGAAGTTTATATGCAGTTGCAATATATTCTCCACAATCCCACCAAGAAGCAGTAGGCTCTGCGGTAAGTAAGTAAACTATGCTTGCAATTAGAAAAACCAACCAACCCAAGCTGTTGTTTATAAACGAATACTTTTTCATTAAATCTATTTGTTTTATTATTAATTTAAATCTTTTTTACCAATCAACCT
>DUQY01000127.1 GCA_012837565.1 Bacteroidales bacterium
AATGCTTCAAGTAACCACTTAAACCCCAATGTTTTATACATGATGTTAGCTGCTGGCATTATTTGGTTTTCAATGTATTGGTTATCATTGTCTTACTACTTGGATTACGAACAATAAATTCATAATGTGGATATTTTTTCCCTATGTTAAGTCCACAACATTTCTTGAATTTCTTTCCTGAACCACAAACACATGGTTCATTTCTACCTACATTTCCATAATCTTCTTTTGCTCCAATTCGTTGAGAAACTTCTAAATCCCAAAACTCATAAGGATTTTCGATGTGCTCGAATAAATAATCTACCGTATCATAATTGTATTGGTCAATCTGCTCTCCTGTTTTTTCATCGGACATAAACATGACTGAAAATTTATTTCCAGGATTTTCGACCAGTGCCATTCCTAAAACTTCAACATCAGTAACAATCCTATGGCACATTTCGCCATTATATATCTCTCCAACAATGTGCCCACAATTACTTCGAATTGAAATCTCCTTATCGCAAACACTACATTTTTTCTTCTTTTTCAACAATTCAGAGCTACCAAAGAGTCTATAAGGAAATATAACTTGAAGATTTTTAACTGATTTTTCAATATGCCATAGTTTATATTGTTCTTTGTCATATAGAAAATGTTTTTTTAAACTACCTATTGTTATTTCAATTCTTTCTAATTGACACCATCCATTATAATAATCCTTAGCTTTTAAAAGGTTGAATGCATTAATGATTAGCTTATGTATTTCAATGATTGTTTGATAAATCCAGATTTGTTTTGCCACTTCTTGATTATCATCTTTTACATACTCTTCTTTAATCTTTTGTAATTCTGAATCAAATTGTTCTAAAGAATAATTCTGCTTATGAATCTCGTTCAGTTTTATTTCTATTTCGCTATTCTTCATATTCTTTTAAAGATTTTAAAACAGTATCGATATCTGAAGCTGGACCTTCATAGCTAATATTTTTAGAGCTTCCAGTTGTATCAACTATTGTAACAGAAAATTTTATATGTGTTGGCTCTAAATATTTCTTATCAGTCAGAGTACTAATATGGTTGTTTACTGTAATATGGGTTGAATTATCAATTATCTCAATTTGAGGTTTTGTGTTATCTTCTTTAATAAATTTATCGTAAACGTAAGTATACATAACACCTACGAAAATTGGCACAGCAACAGACTTAACAATATAGTTTCCAAGTCGTTTGTAATCACTATAGAAAGCAAATTCTTGATAGAGTTCATCTGAAATACAAATATCTATTAATTGTTCATCAGGTAATTTCTCTTTGAAATATCTTAAAATATCTTCGGTACCAATTGGAAACATCAAAGGATTTTTCGTATCCCTAAGATTTTCGAATGGTAGAATTAGTATTGAAGCTTTAGATAATGTTTCTCTTAATTTTTCATCAACAAAGTCTTTCTCAAGCCAATTTTCAAATGTTTCAGTCGTATTTGTAATTGTTAATTCCATATTTTATCAAGGTTATGTTGTTTTACGCTCTTATGCTTGCAGCTAACGTGTGGCAATATAGTGCGTAGCGTTTTCTCTGTTAGTAAATTTCTAATCCACATAGGGCCACTGCCCTGAAACCAATTTATTATCTATAAGCGAGCAGCTATGCAATATATTGCGTGTTGCCGCCATTTATGTATCCTCCTCGCGTTTTGCTCTTCATCC
>DUQY01000128.1 GCA_012837565.1 Bacteroidales bacterium
ATCTAAGTGGTAACCTTTATGGCAATTATGAGGATGGAAGAGAATTTGGAGGCAACTTAGTTCAAACCCTAAACTGGGACGCAAAACTAAACACCACCCTAACCCTACCTAAGAACTGGGTAGTACAAATCTCTGGTCAATATGTTCCAAAAAGAGAAAACATACAAGGATATTCAGACCCTATGTATTGGTTTGATATGTCCATAAAGAAAGATATACTTAATAAGAAAGGAAGTCTTGGAATTAGAGTATCAGATATATTCAATACCAGAGAAAGATCATCATATACCTTTACAGAAAACTTCAAACAATACTCTGTTCATCATAGAACATCTCGTTATGTAGTTGTATCATTTAACTACCGCTTTGGTGTAGTTAACAAAGAACAAACAATGAAAGAAAGAAAACGCCAACAACAACAAAATGCTGGTTCAGACGATTTCGGAGGTGAAGAATAATATCTACAAAACATAATCTAAAATAAAAAAAACAAGGACTCTAATTTATAGGGTCCTTGTTTTGTTTTACAGAATATTTAATCTGGTTTTCCTTTCTTCGTTTCAGGAAATTAGATCTTCGTTTCAGCAAATTAGTTCTTTGTTTTAATTTTCTAAAACAGCGTTTCATTTCGCTAACTCTTTGTTTTAATTTTTAGGGAAAGGATATTTAGGAATTTCTTCTTCTAAGGTAAATATTCTCTTTTCAATATCTTTTTTCAAACAAAAGGTTCTTTCTCCATTTGTTAAAAGAAAATAAGAGGCATCAATTGACAGACTATAAATTGATATTTGATTTAGTGTTTCTTGTGTAATTTTAATATTAGGCGCCTTGCATTCTATTAGCATAAAAGGCATTAATCCCGCATCATAAACAAGAACATCATAGCGTTTTCTAAGGTTGTTTACCTTAATTTCACCCTCGACTGAGATTAGGGTTTGAGGATAATTCTTTTGCATAATTAGATAATTGATTACGTTTTGTCTTACGCCCTCTTCGGGAGTTAATGCTACGTATCTCTTTCTAATTATGCAAAATACCTTATCTTTATGCATTATTTCTTTGCTACCTTCGTAGTTTTGGTTGCTGAAGTCTTTTTTGCTGCTGTTTTTTTAGGAGCAGCCTTTGTTGTTGTCCTTTTTGTAGTTTTCTTTTTAGGAGCTTCTTCAATAATCTTAGTACAATCTTCAAAAGTTAGGTCTTCTATTTTTCTTCCTTTTGGAATCTTGTAGTTTGCACCATTACTTTTAATATATGGTCCATACATTCCTTCTAAAACTTCTATTTCTGAGTCTGGGAAAGTCTTCAAGACTTTCTTTTCTTTTGATGGCTTATTTTTTATTATCTCAATACATGCAGCAAGCTCAATTTTATATGGGTCTTCTGTTTTTGGAATTGAAACGTTTGTTGTGCCATATTTTATGTAAGGACCGAATCTACCAAGGTTAACAATAACCTCTACATCGTCATATGTTCCAACATTTCTTGGCATCTCAAACAGAACTAAAGCCTCTTCAAGTGTTATTTCGTCAATTCTTTGGTCTTTTCTCATACTAGCAAACTTAGGTTTCTCCTCATTAGAGGTTTCTCCAAGTTGAACCATTGGTCCAAAACGGCCTATCTTTGCATATATGTTATTTCCTGTCTTTGGATCCACACCAATTAATCTTTCTCCACTTGTTTTTTCAGAATTTTCTGCCACATCTACCACTTCCTTATGGAAAGGTTTGTAGAAAGCTCCAATAACTTTTCTCCAATTCTTATTACCTTCTGCAACCTCATCAAATTCCTTTTCAATGTCAGCAGTAAAGTTATAATCTATAATATCTCTAAAGTTTTCAACCAAGAAGTTGTTTACTATTGTTCCAATATCGGTTGGGAATAGCTTAGATTTCTCTGCTGAATAGTTTTCTTCAATAGTCTTTTCTTCAATTTGATTGTTCAAAAGACTTATTATTTGGACTGTTCTTTGCAGTGGGGCACGGTCTTCCTTAACAATATACTCTCTTTTTTGAATTGTGCTTATGGTTGGAGCATATGTTGATGGTCGTCCTATACCTAAGTCTTCAAGCTTCTTAACAAGTGATGCCTCATTATAGCGAGGGGGTTTTTGGGTATAGGTTTGTTGTGCTTTTGAAGTAATTAAATCTACGTTTTCTCCTTCTTTTAAATCAGGAAGTTGAGAAGCTAATTCCTCAATCTCAATATCCTCATCGGCCGAAACTGAATATACCTTTAAGAATCCGTCAAAGACTATAATCTCTCCTTGGGTTATATAATTCTCTTTCCTTGAAGATATATCTATATTAATAGTTGTTTTTTCAAGTTCTGCATCTGCCATTTGTGATGCAATGGTTCTTTTCCAAATTAAATCATATAGTCTTTTGGCAGATGCATCACCTGTTTCTATTTTATGATTGCCTAAATTGGTTGGTCTTATTGCCTCGTGAGCCTCTTGAGCTCCTTTTGACTTTGTTTTATATGTTCTTATCTTTACGTACTTTTCTCCAAATGATTTTTTAATTTCTGCTTCTGCAAATGTTTGGGCATCTTTTGAAAGGTTAACAGAGTCTGTTCTCATATAGGTTATATAACCTGCCTCATAGAGCTGCTGAGCAACCATCATTGTTTTTGAAACAGAATAACCAAATTTTCGAGACGCTTCTTGTTGTAGGGTTGATGTTGTAAAAGGAGGGGCTGGGCTTTGTTTTGCTGGTCTCTTTTCAACGCTTTTAATTGTAAAGGTTGCTCCAATACAAGCTTTTAAAAACTCAATTACCTCTTCTTTTTTGTCAAATCTCTTATTTAAAGTTGCCAAAAGAGGTTTTGTTGTCGTTTTTACCTTAAATTCAGCTGTAACTTTAAATTGAGATGTAGAAACAAAATCTTTTATCTCATTTTCTC
>DUQY01000129.1 GCA_012837565.1 Bacteroidales bacterium
CCAAGTAAATTGGTTGTTGTGGATATTTCGGAGAATGGTTTGACGGAGCTTACTCGTGATCTTCGTTCTACTTATGGGATGTTTGTTCCTGAAGATTATAGAACTTATCCACTTAGTTTTGCTGATCCTATTTTTGAGAAGATTTTTAGAAAAGAGGGTGGTTTTGATATTGTGGCTAATTTTTCTGCTCATAAACATGTTAGAAGTGAGAAGGATAATTTTTCTGTTGAGGCTTTGATTGAAAATAATGTTTTAAAGGCTCGCAGACTTATGGAGTTGTTAGCTGAGTTTACTCCTAAGCATTTCTTCTGTGTTTCGACCGATAAGGCTGCTAATCCTGTAAATATTATGGGTTGTAGTAAGAAGGTTATGGAGGAGATGATTATGTCTTATTCCACAAAGTTTAAGGTTTCTACTGCTCGTTTTGCTAATGTTGCTTTCTCTAATGGTTCTTTATTGGCTGGTTTTATTGATAGATTAATGAAACGCCAACCTTTAAGTTCTCCAAGTGATGTTAAACGTTATTTTGTTTCTCCTGATGAGAGTGGTCAGATATGTATGCTGGCTTGTGTATTGGGTAAGAGTGGTGAAATATTCTTCCCTAAATTGGGTGAGGAGCAGATGATGACTTTTTCTTCAATTGCTGATAGGTTCTTGGAGGATTTGGGTTATAAAGTAAAATATTGCAAGAGTGAGGAAGAAGCAAGGAAATTTGCTTTTGAGATGGGTGAAGATTCAAAAGAATATCCTGTTTATTATTTCTCAAGCGATACTACTGGAGAAAAAGGTTTTGAAGAGTTTTATATTGAGGGAGAAAAGCTTAATATGGAAAGATTCTCTTCATTAGGAGTGATTGAGGATTATTCTATTAGACCAGAAGCAGAATTAAAAGAGTTCTTTTCTAAAATGACTGCACTTTTCGAAAGAAAGGATTTTGAAAAAAAGGATGTGGTGGATTTATTAAAAGAGTTTATCCCTAACTTTGAGCATGAAGAAAAAGGGAAAAATCTTGACTCTAAAATGTGATATTATGTATAAAGTGATAAAACGAATTTTTGATTTTGCAATGTCTTTGTTGGCATTGTTGGTTCTTTCTCCTCTTTTGATTCCGGTTATTATCGGTTTGCTTTTGACGGGGGAGCATTATGTTTTCTATTTTCAGGAACGTATAGGTAAGGGAGGTAAGCCTTTTAAGATTTGGAAGTTTGCAACTATGCTTAAGAATAGTCCTAATATGGGAACTGGAACTATTACAACAAGAAATGACCCAAGAGTTTTGCCTATGGGTGGTTTTCTTCGTAAGACTAAGATTAATGAAATTCCTCAATTGATTAATATATTGATTGGAAATATGAGTATAATTGGTCCTCGTCCTTTGGTTAAGAAGGGTTATGATTTATATCCTGATGACGTAAAGGCTTGTATTTCTCAAATGACTCCAGGTCTTTCAGGTATTGGTTCTGTTATCTTTAGAGATGAAGAGTTTTATGTCTCTCAAGCGAAA
>DUQY01000319.1 GCA_012837565.1 Bacteroidales bacterium
AAGCCGTCGGTAAAATCTGTGCCTGTAAGGGATCATTGCGTACAAAATCCACAAAGGCACCATCATGTGAGTTGTTGGAATAGCGCCTGGGCACACTACTGCGAAAGGGTTTAATCATCTGATACAGTAGTTTGGATTGTTGCCAAGCTCGTGGGCGTACTAAAGGCGCCAGCAACATAGTTTCACCCAAGGCATGAGCAGGCTGTTGGTGTACCAAATAGTCTAGAGCAATAGCCGCACCGGTACTTTGCCCCAAGATATGCCATGGTTTAGGTAACTGCAGTTGCTGCGCCTTGGCTAGCATGGCTTGCAGCACCTGCTGATACTCTTGAAAACTATGAATACTGGCACGTGCTCCGGTAGATAAGCCATGCCCGGGTAAATCACAAGACAACAATGCAAAGCCTTGCGCTAAGGCCCATTGGTAAACATGACCGTACAAGCCCATATGATCGTAATAGCCATGTAAGACCAACAGCGTAGCGCGCGCCTCAACCGGCCGACAGACTTGCATGGCCACTTGATAAGCCCCCACCCTGACCTGCCCTAAACGACAATCAAGCTCGGGGTTGTACCGTGCAAAATCAATTTGATAAAACTGCCGCCAACCTTTTGCTAGCGCTGGATCAACACTGTGCCGAGTCAACTCTGGTAAAACACGCTGTAACGCTGGCGGATCGAACTCAATCATTTCCAGTCACTCTTAATTAACCGCAACTGCGACATTCTGGACATATAGATTTTAAGCAACTCATGGCACTCTATACTATCTTTGATCTGTGGTATTTATGAAACGGACTCTTTTGAAAAAAACACTGATTGGGCTCACACTGGTCTTATGGATTGGCTCAATGTTGACCGGCTTGTGGTGGTATAAAACACGCTTTATTCGCCCTTTTAGTGAGACCACAGCAGTGTTCAGTGGCGAACAACTGCGCCTACCTAACAGTATGGCGGGTGCTGGCAAGATTCGTTTTGTACACTTTTGGGATCCAGCCTGCCCATGCAACGTGGGTAACCAACAGCACTTAGTAGAAATGATTGAGCGCTATGACGGCCAAGTTGAGTTTTATCATGTGCAAAAACCTGGCAGCAGCGGCCAATTACCTAAAGCACTCAACGGCATGCGTCATTTAAGTGGTTTGCCGGGTTCTGAGGATCTTCCTGCCAGCCCTGCGGTCGCCATTTGGGATCATACTGGGCATTTGGCTTACTTCGGCCCTTACAGCGAAGGCGCAGTCTGCAACTCCAGCAACAGCTTTATCGAGCCAGTGCTCGATGCATTACTTGAAAACCGTTCGGTCGCTGCAGCCAATACCTTGGCAGTGGGCTGCTTTTGTGATTGGCAAGAGCCGGTAAAATAGTCTATTGCTGTGCATTAAAAAACCCAGCAACTAGCGCTGGGTTTTATGTTGATCAAGCTATAGCACACTCAATTAAAAGGTTGGAACGACCGCACCTTTATATTTGTCATTGATAAAGGCTTTAGCTTCATCACTGTGCAGCGCTTTGACTAATTTTTGTACCGCGTCGCTGTTTTTATTATCTTCACGCGTTACTAAAATATTCACATAAGGTGAATCAGCACCTTCAATAATCAACGCATCTTTGTTCGGATTTAAGCCCGCTTCCAGTGCATAGTTGGTGTTGATCAACGCTAAGTCTACTTGATCAAGCACACGTGGCAGAGTGGCTGCTTCAAGCTCACGCACTTTGATTTTCTTGGGGTTCTCCGCGATATCACGCGG
>DUQY01000335.1 GCA_012837565.1 Bacteroidales bacterium
ACTGTAGAATCAATTGCTTATTATCAACAGAATATAATAGCACATTCAGAGGATATTGTATTCAAGAACGATCCTAAGTGGTTTCTTTCTGATCAACAGAAAGAAGGTTTGTTAGCGATACAAAACAATGATCGTGTTGCTATAAAGTCGGGGAAAGGACCAGGGAAGACAGCCCTTGTGGTGAACGCAGTCCTATGGTTCATGAACTGTTTTGAAAATCCGAAGGTTCTTTGTACAGCACCCACTTACGGAACCCTAAAAACCGCTCTTTGGGCCGAACTTTCTCTATGGTTATCTCGATCATTAGTTGAACCGATATATGAGATAACAGAAAAGTCAATGTATTTAAAGGAATCTCCTAAGAATCATTTCACTTTACTTAGGACGGCGAAAGATGCTGATGCTGCTCAGGGCGCCCATGCTGATAATATGTTAATTATCATGGATGAAGCCAGCGGTGTTAAAGAAGAGATATTTGAAGCGTTCGACTCAACACTGACTGGTAGAAATAACAAGTTTGTGATGATCGGAAACCCCATAAGAACATCCGGTCCTTTTTATGATGTGTTCAATAATGTAAAGTTAAAAAAGAGATGGGTTACTTTAACATTTGATGCAGAACAGTCTCCATTTGTTAAAAAAGATCAGATTCAATACTACGAAGAGAAGTATGGCCGTCACCATGACTTGTTTAGAGTGATGGTTAAGGGTGAGTTCCCAAAAGGTTCTCCAGACGCTTTTATCGAGCTTTCAAGTGTACACGCAGCAGTAGATAGATGGGAAGAGGTTCAACCTAACGGTGAGATAGAGATAGGATTAGACGTAGCTCGTTTTGGTGATGATCTAACGGTTCTATACTGGAGACATGGTTACAAAGTATATCCTGCAAAAACACTCGCAAAAAGTAGTGTTGTCGAAACGGCACAATTAGCATTAGATACTGTTGAAGAGATACGTAAAGCAACTGGTTATGAACGTACAATCAGAATTAAAGTTGATGATAGTGGTGTCGGAGGCGGTGTAGTTGACATATTAAAAACTGATAGATCTCATAATATAGAAGTCGTCCCGTGTAACTTTGGCGGGGCTGGTAATAATGAGTATCAGAATGAGGCTTCGATTATGTGGGGTAACGTCAAGTCTATAATTAATATAATAGGTTTACCTGAAGATCAGCATCTTATAGAAGAACTATCAAGTAGAAGATGGCGTTTATCCCCATCTGGTAAGATAATGCTGGAACCCAAATCCGAGTACAGGAAAGAATTCAAATCCTCCCCCGACAGAGCAGACGCATTAGTCCTTTGTTTCGCACAAAAAGCACCTGAAGAGACAGTTCTAAAGAAATTGGATGTATTAGATCCCCAAACGGTTAAAGTCCTCCATTACGTAGGAGAAGAGCGATACGGGGCTGTATACTACGGTAAGGATATGACAATATCAGTAGCATACACAGCATGGGATGGTAGACGGTTGTATATCTATGATGAGTTCCTGTCTGGTGATTCAGTTGTTAGTGTAGCTATGAATATTATCCAGCATCAGGGATTAACTAAGATCATAGGCAACGACAGGATGTTTGGTAAGAATGCTGATGGTTTGGATATCAAGTATAGTAAATATGGTGTTAGACTGACAGAGAATTATAACTACGATGAGATGAGTGGAATAGATGCTCTGATAACTCTCACACTTCAGAAACGTCTTATCATTAATCCTGGGTGTGTTAAGACCATAGAGCAACTATCTGGATGGAAGATAGACAATAAACGTGTTGAACAGGAGAGAGAATACGGACTATGCTACGCTCTAACGTTGATAACCTCATTCTTAAAAAGAAAAATAACACATATGGAGTTACCTATGGTAATGAGTTCATACGTTGATAAAAGAGGTGTTACAGGGTTTAAATCTGTCAAAGATGAAAAAAGTTGGTTGTTAATGTAGAAAGTTCTTGACTTCTATACTTTTTTTCCACATATTAGTAATATGGAGCGTAAATCTGAAATTGTTTCTGTTAGATGCCCTGGTGATAGACCTCATGGTGAATTTGATCATTGTGGTAGATTACTTTTTTCATTTGACGAAGAATATATTTATATTTATTGCTCTCATTGCAAGTCTCACTATAAGGTAGCTATTCACGAGAATATGAATGTTGAGATGGAGCTGCTACCTAAAAATGAGAGGCTTGATCTTGTTAATAAAGTGAAAGCTGTAGTATAATGCCCTTTCCAGAGATGCTAACCAGTTTCCTGCCTTTTTTAAATAAACGTCCTAAAGAAGATGGTAGTGAGAAATTCTTTGGTGTAAAAGAATCCGCTGAAATAGTTGACTATGTTTCCACTGAGTTTGAGATAGCTTTAGATCATGCTTATAAAGAACATGAGCGTGAATCCAAGGCTTGGAAGATGTTTACTGGATTTAACAATGGTCAGTGGGATGAAGATATTATCTCTAAGATGAAGGAAGAGGGACGTAATCCGTTTCAGGGTAATATCATACAACCGAAAGTAGAGACCATTGCCGGAGCGTTTTTAAAGAACTTCTATGATATAGGATTTGAACCGTTTGACGGTATGCACTCAGATCTGACAAGAGCTATGGCAGATCTGATGATGCGTGATAAAGAGATGATGAACTGGAACCAATCCTATGAACAGTGGTTAGTTGACTTTCTTGTTCACATTGGCATAGAAGAGATCTATATATCCGACAGGTACGATCCTCTTGGTAGTATAGGTTTCAGACCCATAATGAGAGGTCATTGTATATTAGACCCTCACTGGTTGAGTAATGATACATGGGATTTAAAAAGAGCATGGAAAGTAGCATATCTCACCCCTAAGCAGATTAAAGAAACTTACGAAACTCATTCAGACGAGATTGATTTTTATTTGAAAATGAGGGAAGGTAAGAATAGTGAGTATGAGCAACAGGATGAAACTAAAGGAATTCCTCATTTCAGCTTAACGGAACAGTTCGGTGATCAATATAGAGTAATAGAGTTTAAGCATATTGAGAGAGAAAAGAAAAAGATTGAGTTTGCATTTAATTCTAACGGAGATATGTTACAAGTTCCTGATATTGAAGATGAAGC
The DNA here is from genome assembly GCA_012837565.1 of Bacteroidales bacterium. Taxonomy (GTDB): domain Bacteria; phylum Bacteroidota; class Bacteroidia; order Bacteroidales; family P3; genus UBA10566. The sequence continues at coordinate 3,101 of DUQY01000335.1, forward strand.
ATATATCCAGCAATGGATGATAGCAAATGGAGTTGATGTTTCATTAGATCCAATTACAAGAACAGAACCAGTTGATATCCTCTATGTTACTACAATATGTCCTCAGATTAGCAGAAACTTAGTCCTCGAAGATAAAAAATCAAAAATACA
>DUQY01000130.1 GCA_012837565.1 Bacteroidales bacterium
TAGAATTATCAAAGAGTACATTTCCTTGTTTATCTATCAAACTCAGGCGTATGTTTTGTGGAAGTAGTTGAATAATGGTATCGATGATTTGTAAAGAATCGCTACTTCTGTTTAAAAGTCCAGCATTGATTATTTCGGCGTAGGCATCAAGCTTTTCTTCTAATGCTTCTGTTCTAAATTTCTTTTCTTGTGACTGTTGGAAGGTAACAACACCAATGGTGAAAACTGCAAAAATAATTGCAAAATATAGGAATAACCTTTTTTTATAAGTTAATTTCATAAGTTGGAGGTATTAAATCTATAACCATATCCTGAACGATTAATAATAACAGAAGCACATTCACCTATTTTCTTGCGCAACCGAGCTACATGCACATCAACTGTTCTTTCAGTTATATAAGGTGTTTGACTCCAAACTTTACTTATTATTTCTTCTCGAGAGAAAAACCTTTCTGGATTATCGGCAAGTAGAACAAGGATTTCAAACTCAGTTTTTGTTAGTATTATCCCTTCTCCCTTTATTGTCAATTCCTTTGTCTCAAGGTCTATTATTAAGTAATCAAAAATTAGTTTACTAACTTCTCTATTATCTGTAGAAAGGTTATTCTTCCTTTTGAGAACTGCTTTTATTCGAGCAATGACTTCTTTAATTGAAAAAGGCTTTGAGATATAATCATCGCAACCTACTGAAAAGCCTGTTAGCATATCGTTTTCGGTATCTTTAGCTGTCAAAAAAATTATAGGCGTTTGATTGCCTTCTGTTCTTAACTTTTCTGCCATTTTATAGCCTGAGATCCCACTCATCATAATATCAAGCAAGATAAGAGAGAATTGGGTTGATAGTTTCTTTATTGCTTCTTCTGCTGAAAAAGCAATTTCAATATCAAATCCTTCGTTCTTAAGATTGAATTCAAGAATCTCGCATATGTTTTTGTCATCATCTACGATTAGTATTTTCTCTTGCATACTATTAATTTGTTGTTTTTATGCAAAGTTCATCATTATCATTGATAAATAATAATAAAATAGCATTTAATATTATGTTTTACTGATTTTATCCCCACTATGTTTCAATACTTTCGCATCAACATAGAAAACGATTTCTTCTACAATATTACTACAATGGTCTCCTATCCTTTCTAATTTACGAATAAGGAGTAGGAGCTTCAATCCACAACGAGTGTATGAAGGGTTCTTTGGTAAATAGTCCGAAAGAATATCAATTGCATTATGATAAATTTTATCTACTTCATCATCTTTAGCTAAAATCTTGCCAGATATTCTAGTGTTTTCAGACTCTAGGGCAACAAAACCATCTGATAACATTCCCATAAGCATATCGAACATCCTCTCGATTTGCAACTCTTCTATCAATTTTGCTTCTACCTTTTTGCAGTCATCGTCTATTACATGGCGTGCAACTCCTGCTGCAAAATCACCAATACGTTCCAATGTACTATTGATTTTCATTAATGAGAGGGTAAGTCTTAAATCTATTGCAACAGGACTATATAATGCAATATAGTTTTCGCAATCACTATCTATCTTGAGTTCAAAAGCGTCTACACGTCTTTCCCTGCTCATAATTTCAAGTGCCAATTCTATATCGTTATTGATAAATGATTGTTTGGCCTTTTCAAGTTGAGAAATTACCAGCCTCCACATTTGTTTAACCTCTTCTTTAAGGGATTCCATCTCCCTTTGTGTATGTTTCATCTTGTTATTAAATTACGAGTAATATAACTAATAAAATAAATTGGCTTTGACTTATGTATTCTAAATATCATAAATCAACCAAAGCGTCCTGTAATATAATTTTGGGTTTCTTTATTTTCTGGATTTAGGAACATCTTCTTTGTTTCACTAAATTCTACTAGTTCTCCCATCATAAAGAACCCGGTCATATCGCTTATCCTTGCTGCTTGTTGCATATTATGTGTAACAATAACTATGGTATAATCTTTTTTCAGGTTATGAATTAGTTCTTCTATTTTCGATGTTGATATAGGGTCGAGCGATGATGCTGGTTCATCCATAAGTAATATCGATGGTGAAACTGCTAGTGCTCTTGCAATACAAAGCCTTTGTTGTTGTCCGCCTGAGAGTTCAAATGCTGACTTCTTGAGCTTGTCTTTTACCTCATCCCAAAGGGCAGCTGCTATTAGGGATTCTTCAACACGCTCTGCTATGATTTTTTTATCTCCCATATCATTTACCCTTAAGCCGTATGCTACATTTTCAAATATAGATTTTGGGAAAGGATTGGGCTTCTGAAATACCATACCAACTTTTTTACGCAGCTGGTCAACTTGAATAGATTTATCGTAGATATTCTCTCCCTGTACGATGCATTCTCCTGTAATGCGTGTTTTATCAATTAAATCATTCATACGGTTAAATAAACGTAAGAAGGTTGATTTCCCACAACCCGATGGACCAATAAAAGCTGTAACTGTATTGATATCCATCTTTATGTTTATATCTTTCAGTGCGTGAAAATCACCGTAATAAAAGTTTATGTCTTTTGCTTCTATCATTTTATATTCAATTAATTTGTCTTTAATTTCTTATTAAAAAATCGTCTTATAAACATAGCTAGTATATTCATAAACAAAACAATAAATATCAATACCAAAGCTGTTCCATAAGCCATAGGACGTGATGCCTCAATGTCGGTTCCGCTAGTTACAATTACATATAGGTGGTAGGGTAATGCCATAACTTGA
>DUQY01000131.1 GCA_012837565.1 Bacteroidales bacterium
CTAGGTCTTATAAAATGAAACGCTGTAATAATTTACTGAAACGCCACTTTAAAAAATTAAAACGAAGATCTAGGAAATTGAAACGAAGATTCAGAAAACTAGTCTTTATCTATCCAAGTAGCGTATGTTGGATAAGAGGAAGCAATACGCTTAACCGTTCCTTCCAAACGTTCTGGGTCAATATCCTTAACTTTCTTTGCTGGAATGCCTGCATAGATTGTTCCACTTTCAACATGAGTGTTTTCCAGTAGAATTGCTCCTGCTGCAATAATAGAGTTGGATTCAATAATGCATCCATCCATAACAATTGCTCCCATGCCAACTAATACATTATCCTTAATGGTGCAACCATGAATAATTGTGTGGTGTGCAATGGAAACATAGTTCCCAATAACCGTAGGATGAGTTAGGTGAGTGCAGTGAATACATGCTCCGTCTTGAATATTAACATAGTTGCCCATTTTAATTGAATGAACATCACCTCTAACAACACTATTAAACCAAAATGAACAATTGTCGCCTGTTTCAACATCTCCAATAATTGTTGCGTTATCTGCCAAAAAAACATCTTTACCAAAAACCGGTCTCTTTCCTTTAACTGATTTTATTAATGCCATATTATTTTATTTTATTAGTTTTTTTATTCTTTATCTCTTCTTATTATAGGATATAAGTCTCTAAAATGCTAACTAAGCCTAGTGGTTCAATAATTGTTTTTTCTGCAATTGCAGGAATTAAAACAGCTTCTCCCATTATAATAGGAATCTTATGACCTAGTGCATGAATTATTCCACCTCCTTCAACACATAAATAAACCACAAAGCTATCAAGTTGTAAGTAATCTTTTTCAATTGTTTCTGTTATATGCATAACATTTGTTGTGAAATATGGTGTTGAAACCAGTTCAGAGGTCTTGTTTAGCATATAATCATAAGCACTTTTCCCTTCCACAACAGCCCTAAGGTCTAATGCCTCAAGTGCCTCTTGAATATGTAGCCTTCTTGGGTTTCCTTTTTCGTCTTTCCTATCCCAATCATAAACCCTATAAGTTGCATCTGAGCTTTGTTGGATTTCTGCAAGCATTACTCCAGAGCCAATTGTATGAATTCTGCCAGCAGGAATATAAAACAAATCTCCTTTTTCTGTCTTATCAACGTTTAATACCTCTTCAATAGTATTATCTCTTAGTCGGTTAATGGTTTCAGCCTTAGTCATATCTTTATTAAACCCACTGATTATTTCTGCACCTTGGTCGGCTTGCATAATATACCACATCTCAGTCTTTCCATACTCCATTCCCTTTTGTTGAGCCAATCTATCGTTGGGGTGAACCTGAACGGATAGTTTTTCTTTTGCATCGATGATTTTGAAAAGTAGAGGAAAGTTTTCGCCAAATTCATTATAGCATTTTTCTCCCATAAGTTCGTCGGTGTACATATCAATCACGTCTGGTAGAGTACATTCTGCAAGGAAACCATTTTCCACAACTGTTTCCTCTCCTTCAATTGATGACAAAACCCACAGCTCACCACATCTTTCCAAAGGACTATAATCAATACCTATTATATCTTTTATTTTGCTACCTCCCCAAATCTTATCCTTAAATAATGGTAAAAACTTTAAGGGGTATAATGATTGTTCCATATAAATATTGTTTTTATTTGCAAAAATAAAGTTTTTTTCTATACCTTTGCTTAATTATTAGTAACTAAAGTTTATTATATACATAATTATGAAAAAGATTATTAGAAGTTTATCGTCATTTTTGCCAAAGTTAGTTGTTTTAGTATTTATGATGGCTTTTGCCTTAAATCTTAATGCACAAGTAGACAAGCCAGACAATGATGCAGATGTAGTATATACAATTGTTGATAAAGAGGCATCATATCCAGGAGGAATTGAGGCTTTGAATACATTCTTAGCTAGAAACATTATATATCCTACCTTAGCAAAACAAAAGAATATTCAAGGAAAAGTAATTATCTCCTTTATAATAGAGAAAAATGGTTCAATCTCTAATATCAAAATAATAAAGGATATTGGTGAAGGATGTGGTGAAGAAGGAGTGAGAATAGTTAAACTTATGCCAAAATGGAAACCTGCACAACAAAAGGGAGAGCCTGTAAGACAGCAGTTTGTGCTTCCTGTTTCGTTCCAACTAACAAAATAATTACTTTTCCTACTTACTTTTTCAATAAATCACTTGTTTATAGTATTGAATGGGTAGTAAAAGAATAACGAGTAGTTATATTTGTAGTTTAGTTATAATAAAAATTTTAAAAAATCAATAGTATGAAAATTAAATCTTTCTCAAGTACAATCATTTTGCTAGTTGCAGTATTTTGTGGTTTTGTATCATTTGCACAAGAAAAAGCAGATATATCTTATAATGTAGATACACACGCACAAATGCCATCAGACAAACAAGCAATATCAGACTTTATTTATGCAAACCTAGTTTATCCCTCTGATGCAGTTGGTTCAGGAATATCAGGAATGGTTACCACAGAATTCATTATTGAAATAGATGGAACAATCTCCAATATTAAAGTAACAAGAGGACTAAGTCCACTCATTGATGCAGAAGCAGTAAGAGTTATTGGTTTAATTCCAGGGAAATGGACTCCTGCAAAGGCTGAAGGAGTAAGCGTTCGTTCATATTACTATATGCCAGTATTGTTTTCTGACCCAGGAAAATAAAATAATTTTGTTTGTAATAAATTAAAGAGTCGTCCTTCCATTGTGAATGACGGCTCTTTTTGTTTTCTGACAGAATGTCATAATTTTTAAATTTTACCAGAGTGGCATATTTATTGAATAATTAGAGGTGAAGTAAAATTAATAATAGAAATTAATAGAGATAACAAATAAAAAAAACAAATAATATGGGAAAAATAATTGGAATAGACTTAGGAACAACAAATAGTTGTGTGTCTGTAATGGAAGGAAACGAACCTGTCGTTATTCCTAATAGCGAAGGAAGAAGAACAACACCGTCAATAGTTGGATTTTTGGCAAATGGAGAAAGAAAAGTAGGTGATCCAGCAAAACGTCAAGCAATAACAAACCCTCAAAAAACAGTATCTTCAATAAAGAGATTTATGGGAGAAACATGGAATGAGATACAAAATGAATTAAAACAAGTACCTTATAAGGTTGTAAAGGGCGATAATAATACTCCAAGAGTAGATATTGATGGAAAGCTTTTCACCCCACAAGAAATTTCAGCAATGGTGCTTCAGAAAATGAAAAAGACAGCTGAGGATTATCTTGGACAAGAAGTAACAGAGGCTGTAATTACAGTGCCAGCATACTTTAATGACTCGCAACGTCAAGCAACAAAAGAAGCAGGAGAAATTGCAGGCTTACAAGTAAAACGTATTATCAACGAGCCAACAGCAGCAGCATTAGCTTATGGTTTAGATAGAAAATCACAAGACGTTCACGTTGCAGTTTTCGACCTTGGTGGAGGAACATTCGATATCTCAATCCTTGAATTAGGAGACGGAGTATTTGAAGTAAAATCAACCAATGGCGACACTCACCTTGGAGGAGACGACTTCGACCAAAAGATTATCAACTGGTTGGCAGAAGAGTTCTTAGCAGACAAAAACGTAGACTTAAGAAAAGACCCAATGGCTCTTCAACGTTTGAAAGAAGCAGCAGAAAAAGCAAAGATAGAACTATCATCTTCAACTTCAACTGAAATAAACCTACCATATATAATGCCAATAGATGGTATACCTCAACACTTAGTTAAGACTCTAACCAGAGCTAAGTTTGAACAACTATCAGACAAACTAATACAAGCAGCAATTGAACCATGTCGCAAGGCATTATCAGACGCAGGCTTAGAGAAATCACAAATAGACGAAGTAATCCTAGTAGGAGGCTCAACAAGAATACCAGCAATACAAAAGCTAGTAGAAGATTTCTTCGGCAAAGCACCTTCAAAAGGAGTAAACTTAGACGAAGTAGTAGCAGTTGGAGCAGCAATTCAAGGCGGAGTATTAACAGGAGAAGTAAAAGACGTACTATTATTAGATGTAACCCCACTATCACTAGGAATTGAAACCTTAGGCGGAGTAACAACAAAACTAATAGAATCAAATACTACAATCCCTACTAAGAAATCTCAAGTATTCTCAACCGCAGCCGACAACCAACCATCAGTAGAAATTCACATTCTTCAAGGAGAAAGAGCAAGAGCAGCTGACAACAAAACAATAGGAAGATTCCATCTTGACAGCATACCACCAGCACCAAGAGGAGTACCACAAATTGAAGTAACATTCGATATTGATGCTAACGGAATCCTGAACGTAAGTGCTAAGGACAATGCAACAGGAAAGTCACAATCAATTAGAATTGAAGCATCAAGTGGCTTAAGTGAAGAAGAAATCAAGAAGATGAAGGCAGAGGCAGAAGCAAATGCAGATTCTGACAAAAAGATTAAGGAAGAGGCAGAAAAGATTAATGGAGCCGATGCAATGATATTCCAAACCGAGAAGCAATTCAAGGAAATGGGAGAAAAGCTAACAGCAGACAAGAAAGCTCCAATCGAAGCAGCCCTAACCGAACTAAAAGCAGCCCATGAAAGCAAAGACATAGCAATGATTGATGCAGCAATGGAAAAGATAAATGCAGCTTGGAGCCAAGTCTCACAAGAAATGTATAACCAACCAGAACAAAACCAAGATCCAAATCAAGGACAGCCTAACCAAGGACAATCAAATCCAGATGATCACGATGGTGAAGTAACTGATGCAGATTTTGAAGAGGTGAAATAAGCCCCCATAATACAATAATAAATAATCGTTTCATGACCGTAGTAAATTAGTTTTTGCTACGGTTTTTTTTATTTAGCGATAATTCAAACCTCAATCAAGAGGCAAAGAAAATTAAGTCAAGAAAAAAGATACGCCGAAAAAAATAAAAGATACGCCGAAAAAATAAAAAGATACGCCGAAAAAATTTAATTAATCGGCGTATAATTTTAATCAAATAGGGGAGATGGTTTATTTGTATGATTTAAAATCAAGAAAGAGTAAAATAGAATCAAATCTCAGCGAAATAGAATCAAATTACAGAAAACTAACTCTTGATTCTAAAAAAATGTAATTTGATTCTATTTTCGTAGAATCAAGAGTTAGCTCTCTTAACACAAAGGTTAATTAAGAATAGGTTATAGTCCTTTAAAATAATCAAGCAAAAACAAGATAAATAATAAATAAAAACAAAAATTGTATGATATTCCAATTTATTTTATTACATTTGCAGCCAGATAATATTCAAAAGTAAACTAATATGTTACTAAGACAGCAAATAAATACATACAAATAAAGATAATCTCAGTACAAAAGGGTATTATAGAGAA
>DUQY01000132.1 GCA_012837565.1 Bacteroidales bacterium
ATAAGAAAAATAATAAAAGATTAGTATGTTTCTGTAGTGCGGGATTTCCGACTCCCGTACTATATTATTATAAGGATTTGTAATCTGATATTTATTTCAACTAAAAACGTTATGATTGTTTGCTACAAAGGTGTCGCACCTCTGGTGCTTAGGAAATCCAATAAATATAATATTATCAGCAAACAAAATCCCATCGTTAGACAAAAAAATGCACATCTCTTAGGACAAAAGATGTGCATTCGCTAAAAAAATCTGCTACGGATATTATTAACCTCTGCAAAAATACAACATTGAAAAGCAAAAGTCAAGTAAATTCGTGTTTATTTTTAATAATAATTTGATTATCTTTCAGTATCAATGTATTGGACTTCGTGTTTAAGAGACTTCGTGTTTAAGGGTTGAAGGGTTGAAGGGTTGAAACAATAAGTAAAACTTATTTTATGGTTTTGATTGCTCCTGTTTTGGTGTCAAAGATGATGTTTTGTTTTTGGGTATTCATTGCACGTATCATTCCATATTGGTTTATTTCAACTACTGTGGAATAAGTTTTTATTGGTGTTTCAACACTTACTTGTACCATTTCTGGTATTGCATAGTAAACTCCTTTTATACCTGATACTTCTTTTTCTTTCATATTAATTGTGATGGAAGAGTCTGTTTTGTCGTAGGTTATGCCTCGAGTTTTTAATGTTTCTGTTTGGTTGTTGGTGTGAAAACGTGCTAAAAGTGGGACTGGTGTATTGGTGATTTGAAGTATTAGGTCTTCTTCTGATATTATTGGTTTTTGTGGTGCAAGGGTGTATGTTTGGGTTTCTTCTACTACTGTTTCTGTTCCTGTGAATAATGATATGTATCCATCTATCATTTCTTCAAGTTGCTTATACATAAAGTCTACTGTGGTGTTTATATATGTTCCGTCTAGTCCTCCTGAAAGTATTTCTATTTGTTTTTCTCTTATTTGCTCTATTCTTATAACTATTTCTTCGGCTGTTAGGTTTACTTTTTCTAACATTCCTCTTTGAAGTAGTCTAAATTCGGATATTGGTTGGGTTTGTAGTGATTGTGGTGAGAGATTTTGATGGTGATAAGGTTTTATTTCTTCGTTCTTTCTTTTTATTAGGTTATCGTCTTTGCTATAAGTATGCTTATTTGCCTTATCCTTAATGGTTATGCTTTCTAAGGTTCCTTCTTTTGACTTTTCCACTATTATATTATCTCCATCTAAAACTAGGGCAAATTGTTGTATTGGGGTTTGTTTTGGCTGGGTTAATATCTTAATGTCTTTTACTGTATATTTTATCTCGTCACTTGTTATTACATTCTTTAGTCCCAGTAGGTTACTCTTGTTTGCATATATTCCTTTGTGTCTAATTGTTTTGTTGTAAGTTACTTCAAAAACAACTTCTGTAAATTGAGGTATTGAATAAAAGACTGTGGTTTTTGTATTATTTGAAGGTATGCTTTCTATTGGGTATGACTTGTAGAGAGAGGAGCAAGATGAAACCGCAATTGATAATAATGCTATGATAATAATCTTTTTCATAAGTTTTTATTTTTTTATTTTTACTTCTTTTATTGCTTTTAGGCGTAAGATTCCAATTTTATTGTCTTTTATAATATATTGGTAGCTCTTGCCTCTTTTGTATGAGTCGTAAATAAGATTAGCCGTTTCTTCTTGCTGTGACTTTGATAGTCCTGATGAAACGATATTAAATACATCTTCAAAATCCTTATCAATGATATTTAATGCCTTGCCCTTAACTGCTATTGCATAGCCTTTATGGAATGGTGTTAGGTAATCATATCGTTTTGTAGTAATGGGTTTTAGGGTTTGCTTATTTACATATGTCCAACCTTTCGAATCTTTCATTATCATTAGGGAATCGAAGACTTGTCCGAGTTCTTTGAAGTTAACATTTAATGTTTTAGCTTTTGGTAATATTGTTTTATTTCTTATTGTTGTGCGTTTAAGTTTGGCATCCTCAACATAGGTTAGTGTTGAGTCTTGGATATCTACTATTATATTCAATCCATCATAAAGAACATTCCCCCTTGTTCCAAAAACAGTGTATCTATTATTCCTTTTTGCTACAAAGAAAGTATCTGCTTCCAAGTAAACTTTTACATCGTCGTATTCTGGTTGAACATACATAACACCTTTTTGACTAATTATGCCTTTACCCCCATTTCTTATTTGATTAAAAAAATCAGGGTGATTCGAATACTCAACATCATCGTAGTATGGTTGAATTTTTGGACGCCCTCGTTTATCTAAGATTGCTGTTTTATTACTAGAATTAAGGGTTTTGATATAATTAACATTATTATATTTTTCAACCTTAAAACCAATAAACTGAGAATTAGTTAGTACTTTACCATCTCTATTCATCAAACCCCATTCATCATTAAACCTATATGAATATATCTCATCCTCAAGCACAACGCTCATATCTTGGTATTGTGGCTCAACAATAACTCTTCCCTCAAAGTCCATCATTCCTACTAATGCATTGTCTCTGAAAATTATTCTACTCCAGTCAAATACTACAACATCTTTGGCATTGATATTTATCTTTTTCTCCTCAACTACTTCTCCTTTTCTATTCAATATTTGCTTACTATCACCTTCTCTTGTATAGAAATGACCTTGACCCAAATACTTTACTATATCGTATTTTGGCTCGCCAATCCATCCAAAGGGTAAGAGGGATGAATTGTTTATTTCAACAAAAGATATTAAGGTATCTGAATCGAAATATTCTACAATATCGCTATTGGTATTGAAGACCATATTCTTTTCTGCCATACTTGCCACAAAGAAAGTGTCTTGATCTATCACTACCTTAATGGTGTCAAATTCTGGATAGAGATATCCTATTCCCTCAAAGCTAACTATTCCATATTTATCACCAAACTTGGTCAGAATCAAATCTTCCTTTGTAATGAAAACATCTTCATATATTGGCTGGAAAACAACCTTGCCATCAGTGTCAAGTAGGGCTGTTCTTCCATTAGGCATTATACCTTTAATATAAGTGAAATTATTAGCCTCATAAACATAAACAGTATCGAAATAAGGCTCGTAAACAATAAGACCTAACCTATCAACAAGACCTACTTTTTCTTTTGAAGTAAAGGAATATAGGGTTGTTGTTTTCAACTCTACTAAATTATGTACCGAATCATACTTAGTATTAAGATGTTCCACTAAGTTATTTTGCTGTGAAAACAAAGTAATACTAAAGAGAATTGATAGGGATAATAGGATTAGTTTTTTCATTTGCTTTTATTTAAGTTTATAGTTTTGGTTCTTGTTGGCTCAAACAATGAAATGAACCTAAGCCCCATATTATTTCAGTTGAATCAATACCAATAACTTTTCTATCTTTAAAGCATTCCTCTAATATATAGATTGCTTTATTATCATTCTTTGAGTTGAAAACAGGAACTATTACTGCATCATTTGCAATATAGAAATTAGCATAAGAGGCAGGCAAACGCTCATCTTCGAAGTAAAAAGGCTCTGGCATTGGAAGTTCAACAACATTCATTTGCTTACCATTTTCTAATCTTGAGGATGAAAGAATCTTGAGGTTATCTTGTAAGACATTATAATTTACATCATTCCTGTCCTGTTCAACAACTGTAACCACAGTGTCTTGGTTAACAAAACGTGTTATATCATCAATATGCCCATCAGTATCATCACCATCTACCCCCTCACCTAACCAAATTATATTATCAACTCCGTAAAAATTAATTAGCTTTTCTTCAATTTGAGACTGGTTAAATGTAGGATTTCTGTTTTCATTAAGCAAACAAGCTTTTGTTGTTATTAGAGTTCCTTTGCCATTAAAGTCAACAGAACCACCCTCCATAACAATGCCTGGCTCGAAGGTTTCAAGGTTTAATTCTTTTGCAATTAGGGATGGTATCTTAGTATCTAAATCATAAGGATACTTGTCTCCCCAAGCATTATAGCCCCAATCCACAATTGCTCTTTTCTTTTCTTTATCGTTAATTAAAAAAGCAGGACCATGATCCCTACACCAAGCGTCATTGGTTTTAAACATATGAAAACAAACGTTTGCCATATTAGTGCCAATAGCATTAAGCTCGGCGTTTACCCTCTTAAGCATCTCATCATTAAGGATATTTATATTGACAAGTTCGCCCTTAGCAAGCTCTTTAATAAATAGATTATAGGAAGGAAATATGGTATGAATTTTATCTGGCCAAGAGTTTTCATTATGTGGGTAAGAAAGCCAAGTGCTTTGGTGTTTATGCCATTCAGAGGGAAAGTAATACCCTAATTCTTTTGGTGTCTTCATTGTATATGTAAATAATAATTAATTTTTATCTGTGAATTTATCCTATTACTCGTTAATCCAATTCAAATAATAAAGCAGGATTAATTTTAAATTGTAGCATATTGGCTGTTTTTCTTCCTCCATCACCACCCTTCCTTTGCATTGTTATTTTCCCTATCTTTATACTCCCTCGTGGAGAAACAACTACATCTCCATTCCCAAAGAAATTAAGACAATAGTTCATTGGCTTTAATATCCATCTTGATTTATCATTAGATTTTTGGGCAACTAACATCCATTCTGCTGCAAACTTACCTCTTCCTTTTAATATATCAGAAACAATAAGTGACTTATTTGCTTCCAACCAAACTATCAGTGCTTGCTGTTGGTTAATATTAAACTCATCAATAAACACTCTTCTTTTATCTCTTGTGCCTGATATTGGTCTTTGTTCTCCTGTAAATAGTTCTAATATATTAGCTATGTTCTCTGGAATATTCCACATTTCTTTATATTTATCAACCCATCGCTTATCTATCTGATTATATCCTTTTAGATTACTAACTAATTTAACTTGTAAATTTTCAACATCTATTCCTTTTTTAAGCTTAATTGTTACTTGAACTTGAACATCAGTTTTATACCCTGATAATTTTTCAGCTTTAACATATTCAATGTCTTCAATAATATAATTCATTAAAAGAAGCCATTCCTTAGCTTCATTATCATTAGACCAATTATTAAATTTTCTAATGATATCATCTTCATTTCTAAAGCCATCTTTTGCTGTCCTTGAACCTCTTTCAACTAAATTCATATCAAACATTTACATTAAATAAATCACTCGTCAAATGCTCTCTCAACCTTTCTTCTGCAATATCAACATACTCTTTAGATATTTCAGAACCTATCCAGTTTCTGTTAAGTAAGTGAGATATTTTTGCAGTTGTACCGCTTCCCATAAATGGATCGTAAACTAAATCCTCCTCATTAGTCCATGAATTTATCTGATCAACAACTAACTTTTCTGGGAATATTGCAGGATGATTATATGCTACTTTATCTTTAGTTGATATTCCACCTCCTACAGAATAGAAAAATACATTTCCAACTTTCTTCTCTTTAGTACGTTCCACCTTATCATATAATAAAGAACCAGATTTTCCTCTATTTTTCATATTAGCCAATCCATTATATTTGGTCAACTCTATTATTGGATTAAATGTTTTAGGACTACCTTTTGACAAGCAAAACATATATTCAAAATGTTGATGATAACGATTACCCGTCTGTGGCATTGGATTGTTTTTATAATATATCATTGTGTCATGTAACCTAAATCCTATTTCCTTGAATTTTAAGGCTTGACTAAAAGAAGTTCCACTCTCACTACCATTAATTGTTGCATCACCAACCACCCATATCATAACTCCTCCTTCTTTTAAAATTCTATAAAGCTCTTTGGCTATTTTATCAAATTCAAAATTATATCCATTATAATTTCTAATATTATCATAAGGAGGAGATGTAATAATAAAATCTACAAAACATTCTGGCATTTTCGCCATAGTTATTAAACAATCTTCATTGTATATTTTAAACAGTTCCATATTGATGTTAATCGTTATCTAAATATCTTTTTGTTATTGGCTGGTATGAGTCAACTCTTCTGTCACGAAGGAAAGGCCAATGTATTCTGTAATGGTCGGTCTTTTCAAGATCAATTTCTACTACCTTTAGGTCTTGATCTAAGTGTGGTGCTTGATAAAGTATTGTTCCAAATGGATTGGAGACAAAGCTTCCACCCCAAAATTGAATATCACCCTCTATGCCTGTACGGTTTACAGAAACTACGTGAACTCCATTTGCAATTGCATGTGAGCGTTGAATGGTTTGCCAAGCGTTATATTGTTCTATATTTGTTTCTTTATCCTGTGACTTATCCCAACCAATTGCTGTTGGATAAAATAGAATTTCTGCTCCCATAAGTGAAGTTATTCTTGCAGCTTCTGGGTACCACTGATCCCAACATATTAGCACTCCTATTTTTCCGTATTTGGTATCAAAAACCTTATAACCTGAGTCACCTGGGGTGAAATAAAACTTCTCGTAAAAGCCTGGATCATCTGGTATATGCATTTTTCTGTATTTGCCAAGGTACTCTCCATCAGCATCAATAACCGCAGTGGTGTTGAAATATAAACCTTGTGCTCTTTTCTCAAACATAGAAGCAATTATCACTACTCCTAATTCTTTGGAAAGTGCTTGGAGCCTTTCTGTGGTGTCTCCTGGTATTGGTTCTGCTAATTTAAAATTGTCATGGTCTTGGACATCACAAAAATATAATGTTGAGAAAATCTCTTGTAAGCAAATAATATTTGCTCCCATCTTAGCTATTTCACGAATTTGATTTATTGCCTCTAGAATGTTATTTTCCTTGGATTCCTGGCAGGACTTTTGCACTAACCCTATTTTTACTTGCATAATATCTTCTTTTTATTATTCTTTTCTTAAAATCAATTTGACTTAGGAACACTCCTAGTATAACGATGATTATACCTATAACCTTGCTTAATGTCAATATTTCTTTTCCCAAAATTACAACAAATATTATTGTTACAATAGGAACTGCATTAGTAAAGACTGTTGTTTTGGATATTGAAAGACGTTTTGCTGAATAAGAATAGCATATAAAAGCTATTGAGGAACAAAGAATTGCAAGTGCAAATATAGGATAAAGTGTTTCAAAGCTGAAGGTTAGAGTTTTGAAAGTTTTAAATTCAAATATAAAGAAAAGAGGTATATAATATATTGCTCCTATTATGTTTTGAGTGGTGGTTATTGTTATTGCTTCATATTTTTGAATAACTTTAAACAAAACAACACTATAACCACAGGCTGAAAAGACTGCCAAAAACATTAGAGCAACACCTTTTCCACTTACATCAAAGGTTAGGTTAGGAGAAATTGTCATTACTCCAAGACCTATTATTGTAAGAAATACTCCTAAGACAATCTGCCAACGTAGGGCTTCCTTATGAAAGAAATACATCAAAAATGGTACAAAAACAGGAATAGTTGAAATGATTATTGAACCTAAGCTTGCATCAAGAAATTGAAGCCCCCAGTTTTCCCCAAAGAAATATAAGAAGGGTTCGAAAAAAGCAAGCATCAAAAATAATTTATAGTCCTTTTTATCAATTTTATCGAGCTTGCCTGCAAGTTTAAAAACAGTAAATAATAGGACAGCTGAAATAAATACCCTTAAAGTAATAATAATGACTGGAGTGAAGCCAGCATTAAGTAAATCCTTAGTCCAAATAAAACTCATTCCCCAAAACAACATGGAGAAAAATATGGCTATGTAAGCGTAAATTTTCTGATTCATATAGATTCTAATATTAATATGCAAATATCCGAAAAAAAACTCAAAGATGTTTGCTAAGTATTGTTTTTATTGAAACAAAGTCTAATTTTGATAGAACGAAGAATCATTTTAATGAAACGAAGAACTAATTTATTGAATCAAAGAACTAATTTATTGAATCAAAGAACTAATTTAATGAAACGAAGATTCATTTTTTTCTTTCTTGATTATAGATTTTTAATATCAAGTAAATTAAATATTATGCTTTACTTTGCAAAACTTAATTAGAATCTTATTTTGAAAATGAAAAGAATTGGTCTACTCTCCGACACTCATGGCATGGTGCCTAAACAAGTCTATACTTTTTTTAAAGATGTTGATATTATATTACATGCTGGCGATATTGGCTCCACTGATGTTTTGGAAGAGCTGAAGCATTTCAAACCAACAATTGCTGTTTATGGCAATGTAGATGGTTACGAAATTTACTCGGAAGCAAAAAGAATTGAAACTTTTGAAATTGAGGGAGTGAAAATAATGATGACTCATATTGGAGGTTATCCAAAACACTACGAAAAAGCAGTAAAAGAATTGCTTAAAGAGGAAAAGCCAAATATCTTTATTTCAGGTCATAGTCATATACTTAAAGTTATTTTCGACCACGAGCTTAACCTACTTCATATGAACCCAGGGGCTTCAGGCAACTATGGTTTTCATAATGTTTGCACCATGATTCGCTTTAATGTTGAGGACGGTAAGCCAAAAGATTTAGAGATTTTGGAATATGAGAAATACTCTTAGCATTTAGTTTGAATTAATTTTATTACTTTTGCATTAAATTAAAAAAAGAGAAATGAAGAAATATATAATTATAGCCCTATTAAGTTTATTGTCATACAATGCAAACGCACAATTTATTGAGAAATCGGATTTTGGGATAATTGTTGGTGGAGGAAACTACATTGGTGATCTTAATCCTAAGTACAATTTCTACAACACCAAGCTAATGGTAGGTGCAATATATAGATATAATATTAATCCACGCTGGGCTGTGAGAGGGAACTTTCTTTTTGGGTCTGTTGCAGCAAATGATGCAGATTTTGATAATATAAGAAACCTTAGTTTTGAGTCAAAAATCAATGAGATATCAGCAATTTGCGAGTTTAACTTTTTCGACTACCAAATTGGAAGTAGGAAACATAGATTAACTCCTTATCTTTTTGGAGGTATTGGAGTCTTTTTCATGAAACCTAAAGCCTTAATTGAAAACAGGATAACTAATCTGACAGAGTATGTGGAGCTACAACCACTTACAACCGAAGGACAAGGAATGGAAGGGTTTGATTCTCCATATTCTCTAACCCAAATTAGCATTCCATTTGGACTTGGGGTTAAATTTAGTGTAAATAAGTTTGTTTCTATTGGCTTAGAATGGGGCTTAAGAAAAACATTTACCGACTATATTGACGATGTAAGTAAAGACTATGTTGATAGAACAACTCTATTGGATTGGAGTGGAGAGCTTGGACTATCAGCATCTGACAGAACAAATGAAATATTAGAAAACACTTATAATCCAACAGGTTCAATGCGTGGAAACCCTCAAACAAAAGATTGGTATCAGTTTTTTGGATTTATGATTACAGCAAAAATTCCTCACAAAGTTAAGTGCTATACTTTCTAATTTCCTATCTTAATCTATCAGAAGAGCGTACAATTCTATCATCTTTTCTTATTGCCCTTTGAGCTAAGATAAAAAGCAGAAGCTGAAGTACTGGGAATGATATAGATATTTTATTGTAGTTCACAACAGGGGTTGAATATAACCCTGCTATTGCTTTTTCTAATCCATCTATTTTAAAAAACAACAAGAAAGCTACGTATATTGTTACTAATAATAATCCACTTGCTACAAATTTTACTTGTAATTGTCGATTTTTATATAGAAATATTGCAATTAAAGCTATAAGAGCTACGCCAATTTGCATAAATATTAAACTCCAAGCTGGTGTTGTTTGAATAAACTGAAAGCTGTCAGGACTTGATTCTGGTTTCATTAATCCATATTGCTGTATCGTGTTCATTGATTTGAAACTGAAGCTAAAATCAACAATTGGGAAGAAGAATGTTGCAATTGTTATTAGTATAATAAATGCTAACCATAATGTTTGAATTCTTTGTATCATATCGTATTTTGTTTTTCTTTTATTAGTTTCTTTGTGTGCAAAGATATTAATTTTTCTTTATTAAGGAATAAAAAAAGCCTCCCTTTATTAAGGAGGCTAATTTAATGAGAAAATTATTTATTAATACATTCCACCCATACCACCCATTCCTGGTGATTGTGGCATTTGTGGCATCTCTTCTTTTATTTCCGAAAGTACGCACTCTGTAGTAAGTATCATACTTGCTATTGAGGCTGCATTTTCAAGTGCAATACGTGCAACCTTTGTAGGGTCAATTACTCCTGATTTATGTAAGTCTTCAAATACTTCTGTTCTTGCATTGAAACCGTGATCGCCTTGAAGTTCTTTAACTTTATTTACAATAACGCTTCCTTCTAAGCCTGCATTTTCAACAATTTGACGAAGTGGTTCCTCAAGTGAACGGCGAACGATTTGAATTCCTGTGTTCTCGTCTTCATTCTCTCCTTTTAAGCCTTCTAATGCTTTAACTGCTCTTAAGTATCCAACTCCACCACCAGGAATGATTCCTTCTTCAATTGCTGCTCTTGTTGCGTGAAGTGCGTCATCAAAAC
Source organism: Bacteroidales bacterium (assembly GCA_012837565.1). Taxonomy (GTDB): domain Bacteria; phylum Bacteroidota; class Bacteroidia; order Bacteroidales; family P3; genus UBA10566. Next base: position 10,436 of record DUQY01000132.1, read on the forward strand.
GGTCTTTCTTCTCTTTCATTTCAACCTCTGATGCTGCTCCAACATATATTACTGCAACTCCACCTGCCAATTTAGCTAAGCGTTCTTGAAGTTTTTCTCTATCATAATCTGATGTAGTTTTTTCAATTTGAGCTTTAATTTGGCTTACTCTTGATTCAATCATTGGCTTTTCTCCATGACCTGAAACAATTGTTGTATTGTCTTTGTCGATAGTTACTTTGTCTGCAGAGCCTAACATTTCAAGTGATGTATCTTCTAATTTATATCCTTTTTCTTCAGATATAACTACTCCACCTGTAAGTATTGCAATGTCTTCAAGCATTTCTTTTCTTCTATCACCAAAGCCAGGAGCTTTAACTGCAACTATCTTTAAGTTTCCTCTCAGACGGTTAACAATTAATGTTGCTATTGCTTCTCCATCTAAGTCCTCAGCAATAATTAATAAAGGACGTCCTGTTTGAACAACTTTTTCAAGAACAGGAAGGAATTCCTTCATATTAGAAATCTTTTTGTCATAGATTAAGATAAATGGATTTTCGTAAACAACTTCCATTTTTTCTGTGTCAGTAACAAAATATGGTGAAAGGTATCCTCTATCGAATTGCATTCCTTCTACAATCTTAACTTCTGTTTCAACACCTTTTGCTTCTTCAATCGTAATAACACCTTCTTTCTTCACTCTTTCCATTGCCTCAGCAATTTTCTTACCAATGAAAGAATCGTTATTAGCTGATACTGTTGCTACTTGCTCTATCTTTTCTTTTGCATCACCAATTGAACGTGATTGCTTTTTAAGGTCTTCAATAACAACTCTTACTGCTTTGTCAATCCCACGCTTTAAGTCCATTGGGTTAGCTCCTGCTGTAACATTCTTTATTCCTGCATTAACAATTGCTTGTGCAAGAACTGTTGCTGTTGTAGTTCCATCTCCTGCCTGATCTGCTGTCTTCGATGCAACTTCTTTTACCAGTTGAGCTCCCATATTTTGTATTGGATCAACTAATTCAATTTCCTTTGCAACAGTAACTCCGTCTTTTGTGATATGTGGAGCACCAAACTTCTTATCAATAAGAACGTTTCTTCCCTTAGGTCCTAAGGTTACCTTTACTGCATTTGCCAAAGCATCAACTCCCAAACGTAATTGTTCACGAGCCTCTACATTATATAAAATATCTTTTGCCATAGTGTTCTATGTTTTTAAGTTAATAAATTAATTTCTTTTCTTAATTAAAGGACAGCGTAAATATCGCTTTCTCTCATTATTAAATAATCTTCTCCTTCAATGCTTATTTCTGTTCCTGAATATTTTCCGTAAAGAACTAAATCTCCAACTTTCACTGTCATTGGCTCATCTTTTGTTCCTTTACCAATTGCAACAACTTCGCCTCTTACAGGTTTTTCTTTTGCAGTGTCAGGTATAATTATTCCTGCTGCGGTTTTAGTTTCTACTTCTGCTGGTTTAACCAACACTCTATCAGCTAAGGGTTTTACATTAATCATTGCCATAATTCATTTTATTTTTTAAGTTATTAAATATTTCACTTTATTCTTTTTGCTAAATAAATAGCCTTAGTTTTACTACAAGACAAAAATGTGCCATAGTAATTTTTACATATGCATTATGACAAAACGTCAGACAAAAGGAAGTGTTGGGGGAAATAAAAAAGAGTCATCAAGTAAATGATGACTCTTTTAAAAACCAAATTATGAAAAAATAAATTTATTAATTTATTGTATCGGTGCTGGCGCCTGATTTGGAGCAGGTGCAGGAGCTGGCATAGTTGTTTTAACCGCATTTGGGTTTAACTCTGTTCCTGTATTGACACCTAAGTTTCTACTAGGCATAAATGCTGATGCTGCAAGGCATAGTACTAAAAGCGCTACAGCTAAGCCCCAAGATGCTTTTTCAAGAAAGTCAGCTGTTTTTCTAACTCCCATTATTTGACTTTGAGACTGGAAATTTGCTGCCAAACCTCCTCCTTTGCTGTTTTGAACTAGTACTATTAAAGCTAAGAACAAACATACAATTAGTATTAAAACTGAAATAACTACGAACATAATGTCTTTGTTTTTTACTTATTTTTTTCTTCTATATTTTTAATTTGAGTTGCAAAGTAAATACTTTTTTCTGGATTAGCCAAAATTAATTGTTTATAAATTTTAATAGCCTTATCAATATTCCCTTGTTTTAAATATACTTTTGCCATTGTTTCTGTCACTATTTCAAGCTCATCAATATCATTTGCACTTCCTACTTCGTTAACGCTATTGTTCTCTTTTACCTTTTCTAAACTATTAACCTTAGGGTTTTCAATCTTCAAAAACCTTTCAATTAACTCTTCTTTTGTTGGATTAGATGAGAGCTCTGGCTCTGTATATGAATCAATTTCTTTTATTATATCATGTCTTTCGTCTATTTTATTTTGCTCAGATAAATCGTTAGAGTAAAGCTTTTTCAACTCCTCAATCTTAGCATTAATCTTATCCATATTGGAGGGTTGAGGATTATCTGTAATATAAGGATAGGATGTCTTTGTTTCTAAAAACTCTTTCAAACGCTTTCTGTCGGGTGAGTAGGCAGAGGCTAAAGCTAAGTTTTCGTTGAAACTTATAGAAAGGTTCTTTGCTCCTTTTGCGTAATAATAATAAAGTAAAGAAAAATACGGATACTTTTCAATTGTTCGAGATAATGAAAGATGTGTTTGTCCATCATAATCATCATCCCTAATTGTCATTAATTTATTTATAAATGCTGTATCCATAATTATCGTTTAGAGTATTCTCCTTTTAATATTAACACGAGTTTGAATTTGCAAATATAAATTAAACTTTCTAAATGCTCAAAAAGAAAGCAAGAAAAGAAAAAATTATGCTATTATATTTGTTATTAAAAATAATTATTGTACTTTTGCACTCTGAAAAAATGAAAATAAGATGAAAAGAACATACCAACCTTCACGCAGAAAAAGATTAAATAAGCACGGATTCAGAGAAAGAATGTCTACAGCTAATGGTCGTAGAATATTAGCTAACCGTCGTCGTAACGGAAGAAAAAGCTTATCTGTTTCTAGCGAAAAATAGAATTTATTCTTTTAATTAGAGATATTAATAAGAAGCATTGTTTATATATAAAACAATCAATGCTTCTTTTTTATTTCAATTCAATGATTATTTCTGGCAAATGAGAGAAAAGAGAGAAAGAAAACAAGAAATTATAGAAAACTTAGAAGTTATTGACGCTTCAAGCGAAGGTACTTCTGTTGCAAAACATAATGAACTTGTTATATTCATTCCTTTTGTTGTGCCAGGGGATATTGTTGATGTGCAAATAGTTAAAAAGAAAAAAAGCTTTGCTGAGGCAAAAGCCATAAATTTCCACAAACTATCCGATAAGAGAGTTGAGGCTAAATGTCCTCACTTTGGATTGTGCGGTGGCTGTAAATGGCAAACAATGAAATATGAAGACCAACTTTTCTACAAGAACAAACAAGTAATTGATGCTCTTACAAGAATTGGTCATATTGATTGCTCAAAAGCGAAGAAAATTATTGGTTCAGAAAACGAATTCTACTACCGAAATAAATTAGAATACACTTTCTCAACCAAACGTTGGCTAACCGATAAGGATATTCAGACACTTGAAAAAGACTCCGCCCCAAGAGGTTTCGGATTTCATGTGGCTGGATTTTTTGATAAGGTGTTAGATATTGAATATTGCGCACTTCAAAGAGAGCCCTCTAACCTTATACGTAATTTCATTAGAGATTATTCCGACAAACACAACCTTAGCTACTATGATATAAGGAACCATTTTGGTTTGCTTAGAAATATTGTAGTTCGCTCAACTTTCGAAGATGAGCTAATGTTAATTGTTGTTTTTGCAGAAGAGTCCGATGAAATCTTCCCTATGCTGGATGCTATTGCAAACCAGTTCCCAGAGATAACATCTCTAATGTATGCAATAAACACAAAGTTCAATGATACTCTTTTCGACCAAGACATTATATGTTATAAGGGGAAAGACCATATTATTGAATATATGCCTTCATTTAGGGATGATAGAGAAAGGTTAAAGTTTAAGATAGGACCTAAGTCTTTCTATCAAACCAACTCCAAGCAAGCCTTTGTTTTGTATTCAAATGCAGTTGAATTTGCAGATATCAACGAAAATCAAATTGTTTATGACCTATACACAGGAACTGGAACAATTGCTAATTTCGTTGCACCTTACGCTAAGAAAGTTGTAGGAATTGAATATATTGATGAAGCAATTGAAGATGCAAAGGTCAATTCAAAAGCAAACAACTTAGATAATACAGTTTTCTATGCAGGTGATATGGCAAAAGTTCTTAACCAAGACTTTGTTAGACGCAACGGCAAGCCAGACCTAATTATTACCGATCCTCCAAGAGCAGGTATGGTAAAATCGGTTATTGACCAATTACTTGAGATTGAAGCTAAGAAAATTATTTATATTAGTTGTAACCCTGCAACACAAGCAAGAGACGTAGAACTTCTTTCTGAAAAATACATAGTAGGAAGAATTCAACCTGTGGATATGTTCCCACATACTCAACATGTTGAAAATATAGTTGAGCTAATTCTTAAATAGAATACCCGCTTATTCTTTTAAACCGCTATCTCTAACCTCATTTATATCAACCAGTTTATTTATAATAGCATAAATTGTTAAACCTGCCGAACTATGAATTTGTAGTTTAGTTGAGATATTTCTTCTGTGAGTAATAACAGTATGAATAGATAGGCAGAGCTCGTTTGCAATTTCTTTGTTAGTCATTCCCTTAACAACCAAAGTAATTATTTCTTTTTCTCTAACACTTAAATCCTTCTTTTCTGTATCAATTTTCTGATTACTTAATTTATGTATTTTGTCTTTTATATCCTCAGGACTAGAGTTTATATTTATTATATCATCGAATTGTTTAATAAGCTGTAAATCTAAAAAAGAAGCTTGAAGACCAATAAAAAGAAGATTAGGCAGCTTGGTTTCTTTCCTCAAAGCATTTAGAGAAAAACTACCAATATAGGAAGGATTAATAATTAGTATATTTGGCTTAGCCTTTAAAAGAAGAAGGTTTAGATTATTTAGATTGGAGATCTCAAATATATCAATATTCAATGTTGTAAGCTTTTTAAGAATTGAAATAAGTCCAGTTCTAATAATGTCGGAAGGTTCACAAATAGCAACATGTATTCTTGTACTCATAAATACTTATTTATTATTGCATTCAAGCCTCTCAATTGCAGGGACAAGCAATTTATCTTCAATATCATTATGGTAGGAAAGATCCTTAGCGCAAGCGAAAATATCAAATAAAACAGAAATCAATTCATTATTCATTTCCACAGGGCAATACTTAATAATAATGTTTTTAAGTTCACTTAGTTTTGACTCAACATTATCGTGTTGCTTACTAAAAACTTCAATATTATACCCCTCTGTGTCATTGCCACTAATCAAATCTTTAATATATGGGAACACATATTTTTCCTCATATTGCATATGCTTAGTAACACCCATAACATATTCGTCATAGAACTTCATTATAACAATAGAAACATTAGAATCCCTATCCCCTAAAGCAGCTTTAAGCATTCTTCTAATATTTGGAAGTTTAAATTGAAGGAAGTACTTATGTGAATTTTGAAGATAGTTCAAAATAGTTTGAATTGAAACAGTAGAATTAATGGAAATATCATCTGACTCTTCATTAATCAGCATATTAACAATTATAAGAAAGGTTTTAGTATCTATATCGTTTTGCTTACAAACCTCCTCAATTGTTTTATCTCCAAATCCCAAACTAATCCCAAATCTACTTATAACAAGCAAAATAGAGTAATTGCAATTAATCAAATCACTCATAGAGTCCGACTCCGTGTATTTTCCTATTTTGTACATAATCACATTAATATAATTAGCAAAGATAGTGTTAATTTAAAAAAAAACAAATTACACCCATAAATAGAATAAGATCAACCAATCTTTCAAGCACAAAATTACAATCAAACCTGACCCTACACAATAAATAAATATAATGAAAAGGCAAGAAAAACTAATACCCAAAAACTAAAGCACCATTTAAATAAAATGAATCAAAGAAAGAAAAAATTAAAACAGCGTTTC